>CAYZKO010000070.1:0-3405 GCA_964479315.1 uncultured archaeon | reverse complement strand
GAGCGGCCTTGTGCCGGGGGGACAGCCCCCTACCCCTATCGAAATATTTTTTGTTGCCCCCTCCACGCACCTGTACCTTCTCGAAACCGGCCGCCCCCTCACATCGTATATGTTCACCTCGAGGTAGGCACACCCCTTATAAGTTATTACACCACAGATGCGCCCACAAATTCTCTGGTCATCCTGGGCAATAAGCCTTATTGAAAACTTTCTCGGTGGCCCGCACCTGAGATCGTAGCGGACGGTTTGCCTTGTTGGGGCAGCGGCGTGATGGACCTGGGAGATGAGGGAGGCAATGTCGTCCAGGGTGGCATCCCACTTGAGATCACACTGCTCCCTTCTGCTGTGCTCAAACACTTGGGAGACGAGGACGAAGAGGATGAGCATGGCCGCCACAGACACCAACAGTTGAAAAGGCAGTTCTACGCCCCTCATCTCCACCTACCCTTGGCCATGGAGGGCTTTATGACCCCAAAGAAGAGGAGGGCGGCTATGATGGCCACCACCAGGAGGTAGAGCACGTTCCAGTCCCCTGCGGAGCGCATGGATTAAGATGGGGCGAGGTGTTTAAAAGATGGTGCTACATCAAGAACCTGTAAAATTCCTTGGCACTATTTTTATTCTGCAACCAATCCCTCCGCAGTCGCCACCAACCACATCCTCACCGCATTCCACCTCAAGCTTCGCCCTGAAGGGGCTCCTACTCTTTACAACACACCTACCCCCATTACACGTTATTTTACTCAGGTCGCTCTCCAGCTTAATACATTTCTCGTCCACACCCACCCTGTGGGCAATGTATGAGGCTGAAATGGCCTTACCCGGCTCGAAGACAAGCTCTCTAGAAATTTCGTAGCCCCCCGTGTCAATATACTTTTGGACAATTTCTGCGGCGGTGGATTGGGGGTCTGTGGTGGGGGTTGTGATCCTTTGGAGCAGGCCCATTAATATCATTAACACTGCGCCGGCCACCACCGCCGCTATGAGGAGCCTGAAGACCTCGAAGGCCTGGCCGCGCACGGGGGTAGAAGAGGGGAGGGTTTTAAGTGGGTTACGGGGGATGATGGTAGTGCTGCGCCCTCGGGTGGCCGGGGGAGAGGTGAACCCGTGTCAACGGGGCGCAGCACATGGTGTTATTATGCTGGACAAAGTCCTTGAGCGGTTTAGCGGCGTGGCTGTGGTGGTGGAGGGAAAAAGGGACAGGGAGAGCCTGGAGGCCCTTGGCTTCGACAACGTCTACGCCGTAAACGAGCACGGCGGGGTGGAGGAATTGGTCCAGGCCCTGGCGGAGGACAACCACACCACCGTGGCCATCCTGACGGACTACGACGAGGAGGGGGAAAGGCTCAGGAAGAAAATAATGTTGCACCTGCAGTCGTGGGGCATTAGGGAGGAAGGCTCCCTAAGGAAATACTTCAAGAATGTGTTCGGCGTGGTGGAGGTGGAGGAAACCTTTGCGTCTTTTATGAAAACATATGGAGGTGATGCTGATGGGAAAGATTTACGTAGACTCCGTAAAATATATCATAAAGGCAAAGCTAGAGGCAAACGGCCTGGTAGAAAAACCAGACGTAATAGGGGCTATTTTTGGGCAGACGGAGGGCCTTCTGGGGACAGAGCTCGACCTCAGGGAGCTCCAGAAGACAGGAAGGATAGGGAGGATTGAGGTGGAGGTGGAGAGAAAGAATGGGAAGACCACGGGGGAGATCATAGTCCCCTCTGGGCTCGGCATTGTGGAGACCTCCGTCATAGCCGCCGCCCTCGAGACCATTGACAGGATAGGGCCCACAGAGGCAAGGATAGAGGTTGAAAAAATTGAGGACGTGAGGGCCTCAAAGAGGAAATATATAATAGACAGGGCCAAGGAGCTCCTCAGGAGGACGGTTCAGGAGGAGTTGCCAGATTCAAGGGAAATAATACAAAGGGTTAAGGAGGAGCTTAGGGCATCGGAGGTTACAGAATATGGACCTGAGGGATTACCAGCCGGCCCAGATATAGATAAAAGCCCGGAGATAATAGTTGTGGAGGGCAGAGCCGATGTGGTTAATTTGCTCAAGCATGGGATAAGGAACGTTATTGCCCTCAACGGCAACAGGGTGCCGGAGACCATCAAGGAGCTTGCCCGCAGAAAGAAAATAATACTATTTGTGGATGGGGACAGAGGTGGGGAGCTCATCATAAGAAATGTTTTGGAGCAGACAAAGGTAGATTTCATAGCCAGGGCACCAGATGGGAAAGAGGTGGAGGAGCTAACACAGAAGGAAATTCTTAAGGCCTTAAGGAGAAAGCTGCCAGTCTCTGAGATTAGAAAGATAAGGGAGAGGGCGAGGGATCCCGATGTGGAGAGGCTCGAGGCCCTGAGGGGATCCTTTGAGGCCCTGCTGTTAAGGGGGGATGAGGAGGTGGCAAGGGTGCCCGTGAGGGAGCTCGTGGATGTGCTTGGGGAGGTGGAGGCAGATAAAATAATTATGGACGGCATTGTGACGGGCAGGATAGTGGATGCCGCCAGGGAGGCTGGCGTGAAGAAAATAGTTGGGGTAAAGCTTGGGCCTGGGGTTGAGCCGGAGGGTGTGGAGGTGGTGGTGGTTGACTGAGGAGCTCTACTTAGAGGATGCCTACATAAGGGAATTTGAGGCAAGGGTGGTTGGCTCGAGCCAGGAGGGGGTATACCTCGACAGGACAGCCTTCTTCCCCAGGAGCGGAGGGCTTGAGGGAGATAGGGGAGTGTTGGTGGTGGAGGGAAGGGAAATAGCTGTGAAGGGGGTAAGAAAAACTGAAGAGGGCATCTTGCACATCGTAGAGGGGAGCATCCCCGTGGGGGCAAAGGTGAGGGGCATTATAGACTGGGAGAACAGGTACCGCCAGATGCGGCTCCACACAGCCTCCCACATCATTTCCGCCATCTTCTATGAAGAATACGGCGCCCTCGTGACGGGAGGTCACATAACGGCGGAGAAGGCCAAAGAGCTTTATAATGTAGAAAAACTAACGGACGAGATGATACAGAACGTATTTTCCAGGGCCAACGAAATCGTGAGGAAGGATCTGCCTGTAAAAATTTATTGGCTGGAGAGGGAGGAGGCGTTAAAAATACCCGGGATTGTGAAGCTGGCCTCCCGCATGCCCCCAAGTATCAAGAGGTGGCGCATAGTGGAAATACCTGGGGTAGACATTCAGGCGGATGGCGGCCCCCACGTGAGGAGGACGTCGGAGATTGGGGAGATCGTTTTCCTCAAGAGGGAGAACAAGGGGAAGGGGAAGAAGGCAGTGGTGTTCACGGTGAGGTAAAGCTTTTTAAACAGGATAGGGAAATAAGGTAAGGGGGTGGAAGGCGTGGTGGCAGGTAAAGCAGAGAGAGAGAGACCGTAAATAATTTTTCAAAAGGTGTTTCGCCCATTGTGGCGA
>CAYZKO010000069.1:0-3440 GCA_964479315.1 uncultured archaeon | reverse complement strand
ATCGATCTCTGGGCAGCCCTCGGTCCAAGGAGGTACGGCCTCCCGCCCCATCCCCTGGAGCTGCAGGCGCTGGAGGAGGCGAGGAGGTTGCTGGCTGAGCTGGGGAGGAGCATGGACATAAATATAATAACCCACTACCACTACGACCACTTCTGTCCTGACTGCGATTTTTATGCCAACACAAGGCTCCTCGCCAAGGACTGGGAGGAAAACATAAACAGGAGCCAGCAACTGAGGTTTAAGAAGTTTAAGTGGGGGCATATTGCCCAAAAAGCTGACACCCTGGAGGTCCGTATTGGCGATACAAAAATTGAAATTTCGCCTCCCTTTCCCCACGGGGAGAGGGGGACAAAGCTCGGCTACGTGGTGATGGTTTACGTGGAGGAAAATAGCGGTTTTCTCTTTACGTCAGATGTTCAGGGGCCTGTGGAGGAAAAAGCCCTCAATTGGATAATGGAGCGCGAACCAGACCTCCTCTACGTGGACGGCCCTGTGACGTACCTCAAGGGCCACAAGGTAAGGGCTGAGGCGGTGGAGAGGGCCTGGGAGAATGTGGAAAAGTTAATAGATAGGGTAAGAACCGTGGTGATTGACCATCATGCCGCCAGGGACCTCAAGTTTTTTGAATGGGTGAGGGAGAGGGGACTCCTGACGGCGGGTAGCTACGAAGGGAAGGAGAGGCCCCTGGAGGCAAGGAGAAGGGAGCTGTGGAGGGAAGGGGCGCAAGAGTTAAAAAGAGAGAAGCCCCCATAGGAGTGGTGGAAGCATGGCTAGGCCCTTTGACCTCCTCAACGAGGCGGTGGGCAAGGAGGTGCTCATACAGCTCAAGAACGGCATGCAGATAAGGGGCATCCTGACAGCCTTCGATGCCCATATGAACGTCACGCTGGAGGAGGCAGAGGAGCTCGAAGGGGTGGAGTTAAAGAGGAAGCTCGGAAAGATCATAGTAAGGGGGGACACCATCATTTTTGTTTCCCCTGTATAAAATCAAATAGGTCTCCGCTCCACTCCATCCCATCCTCTGCAGCCACCACTTCAACCCCAAATTCCTTCTCCAGCTCCCTGGCAATCTTTCCAGGCCCATATTCGAGTATTGACCAACCGAAGTGCGTTATAAAAATTTTCTTAGGCGAAGAGGCCTCCAGTACCCTCCTCACAACCCCGGGATGGGTGTGGGTGGGAGAGGGGAAAGTGGTCTCGAGGTTAAAAATAACAATATCGCGGGCAAATCGCTCCATCCCTTCCCAGTAGCCTGTGTCTGAGTAATAGGTGATGGTTCTCCCGTTGACCTCTACCACAAAACCCACTGTGCTCGGATCTGTGTGAACGGCCCGTATCACAGTTATTCCCTTGTATACATCCCCAGGCCTGGCCAACTTCCACTCCTCTAGAAGGGAGAGATGGTAGGCGGAAATCGGTCTGTACCCTTCAAGGCCGTTTATGGCAGTTTCTGAAGCCAAAAGTATCCCTCTCTTTCGCTTTGTGCCATAGGTCATTCCCTCGATAACGACTGGAGCATCCGTTATGTGGTCTGGATGGGCATGGCTCACCAACAGGGTTTTTATTTTTCTAACGTCGATACCCCACTCCTTCATGGTAAGAACACTCCCAGGACCGGGATCAATGAGGATATCCTTGATGAGAATACCGCCTGTTCTCCTGGTCTGAAAAGGCGTTACGTTTCTCCCGCCCCCTGTTCCTAAGAATTTAATCAAGGGCATACTTCTCCACCACCTCGTAAACACTCCCCGTAGGCCTGAGGTAGGACCTTACAAGGTAGAATTCCCTCGCCACGAAGCTACCAAAATATGTGTCTGTAAAAAAGTTTGTGGTGTCCACGGGACCCCTTGTTCTACCCAGCGTGAGGTGGGGGGTGAAGTCCCTCCACTCCCTCGGAATGCCAAGGGGCTGAAGGGCCTCCTCCACCCTCCCAAAGAGGTCCACAAGGCCCTGGGAGCGCGCGCCAACCCACAACACCCTTGGATTTTTTCTTGATGGAAAGGCCCCAGTCCCCACAAGCTCCACCTCAAAGGCTCCCATGCTTATGGCCCCAAGGGCCTCCCTTATGGCGGAAGCCCGCTCCTCTGAAACCTCGCCGATGAACTTAATTGTTATGTGTAGCTTCTCTGGCGGCTCCCTCCTCCAGGGGCCCTTGACCCGCTCGCCCAATTTCCATATCTCCCTTCTCAATTCTTCGGGGGGAAAGAGGGCCACAAAGAGCCTCAACCCATCACCTCCTCCACGAGCTCCCTCAGGATTTGCTCGTTGGCATATGTAACGGGCTTTATTTTTATAGTAGCACAGGGCTCGGGGAGCCTGGAGCTCACTTCATATGTTCCTATGTGCCTTGCGAGTTTTACCACCTCCTCCTTGTCAAGGCCCGCCAGGGGCCTGAGGACAGGCAGGGGCGAGAGCCTGGAGAGGACAGAGAGGTTGTGGAGGGTCTGGGAGGCCACCTGGCCTATGCTCTCCCCCGTCACAAGGAACTCAGCGCCTATCTCCTCTGCATACTCCGAGGCAAGCCTGTAGAGCACAGCTTTAAAAACCATGTGGAAATAAGATTTTTTATTCCTTCTTTCAAGCACTTTAAGTATTTTCTCTCTCGGAAAGTCCACCTCCTTGAGGGGAAGGTCATCAGGAAACCATGTGGAAAGAATTTTAAGGACGGAGTAAATATTAACTCCGCTGCGTATGTGGAAAGGAAAAATTCTAACCCCCCTCTTCCCAATGAGCCATCCAGCCACGGGAGAATCGATACCTCCGGAAAAGAGGAGGACCGCATCGCCCTCCACACCCACAGGAAGCCCCCCAGGACCCTTTACAGTCCTTGTAAAGACAAATGCCCTCCTGCCAATAATTTCTATACCAATCTCTATTCTTGGATTGTTAAGGTCTACGCTGGCACCCCTCTTCTCCACTATAAAGGCCCCCACAACCCTGTTTATTTCCGGGGAGGTCAGGGGGAAGTCCTTGGTCACCCTGCGGGCCCGCACCCGAAAGGTGCCCCCCGTATACAACTCCAGGGCAGCCTCCTTTATTTCCTCGATATCCGCCCTCACTTCGAGGGCAGGGGACCACGATACCACCCCAAATACCTTGGAAAGCTTCTCTTCATCCCCCTCATAGAGGATAATCCTCGAAGCAAGTTTTTTAACATAGCCCCCAGCCCGCTTCCTAATATTTTTCATGAGTTGCCTCTCCATCCTCCTCCTGACCCTGTCGCTCTTGAGTCCAATCTCCCCATATCTAACCACAGCGGGCACACAGGTAGTGGACCAGAAATTTTTAAATTGGTTGGGGAGGGGCTATTTCTTAAAAGGTTGCTTCGCCGTTTATATGGGCCCCGGTAGCTCAGCTGGGTGGAGCGCCCGCTTGGTAAGCGGGAGGTCGCGGGTTCAAATCCCGCCCGGGGCTTGCCATGGGCGTGCACAGGCTCCTGA
>CAYZKO010000068.1:0-3484 GCA_964479315.1 uncultured archaeon | reverse complement strand
AGAAGAGGAGGTCTGCTGGATAGGCGAGGAAGCGGCGCATTCCCGCCCTAAGGCAGGCGAGCATGGGGAAAGTGGAGATCAAGCCTTAAAAAGCTCAGCCCTTCTTCTCTTCCGAGCCGTTGAAGGCCTTCCTCAGCTTGTCAAGCACCTCATTATACTTATCAATATTCTCCTTGAGCTTGTTGAGCTCGTCCTTTATCATTTGCCTCGTCTGCTCGTCGCGGGTGCTCTTGTATATCTCCAATAATTTATTATACTGCTCCAGGAGCTCCGTCCTTGAGCGCTCCAGGGCCGCTATCTGGTGGGCTAGTGCTATCTGTGTTGTATGCTTCCAGAGCTCCTTGGGCGCCTCCTCAGGAAGTAAATAGGCGTGGGGGCCAATCATCATAATGTCTAAGCCGCCACCCCCACTCTCCTTGTAAATATTCTTCTTAACATATTTTTTAAGCCTATCGTAGGCTATGGCTGTACCCAGAAGCTGGTTTGAAAGCTTCCCAGTAAATTCTGCAAAGTCCTTGAGGAGATCCTTCCACACGTCGAGGCCTGGATAGGGGCCTGCCCCTGGAACCTCCACGGGCCCAAAACTCTTGTAGCGCTCCCCAGACACCCCGATAAATAATATTGCCGCAAGGCCCGCCAACATGGCCAGCAAGGGTTGCCCTATGAGTACGAAAAATACCATTGCCGCCACAGTAACCACAAGGGCCATATCAAGGCGCACGGCCACCACCCATCATGAGGTAGTAGAGGAGCTCTGGGGGGATCTCCCTCCTCCGCTCTTCTAGTTTGGCCATAACAGAGAAGAGCACGGCGATCACCACCACGGAGAGCAGCTCCCAGGAGGGGAGGGAGAAATGCTGGAGGAGGTACATGATGACGCCGGCGAGGACTATGTAGGGCCATGCAGAGGGGGCAGAAAATATGGCAGCCACAACAAGAGCTACATACATTACCCAAAGGTGGTGGTGAAGCGTTATTAGGGCCATGAACAGGAGGATGAGTGTTAGCATGGCGTTCATTTCTTCTCATCCCCCTTCTTCTCGTAGTGGATGGGCATTTGGGGAAGATAATTTGGTGGAGGATAGTAGTAGGGCCAGGGGGTTATGCCGGGCGGGAGACTCCCCTTTTCAGCCAATTCCTTGTAGTAGTCCATAATATCCTTGTAGGGCGGGGCCCCCTTGTCCGTGGCCTTGCTCCAGAAGGGCTTGAAGAAGTAGGCGAAGAACAGCAGGCCAAAGAGGGTGAAGAGGATATTGGGGTGCTTGAAGAAAATAAGATAGGAGATGACGACGGCAAAGAGGATGGCCAGCCTCACAGAGCCGAGTAATTTTCTCATCCAGTTAAGTATCCAAGCAAACATTATGAGGGAAAGGGCGAGGCGAAGATCATCCATGGCAGGCGCGAGTTCCGCCTTTATGTGGGAGATTATGGCGTAAGTTAAGAAGAGGAGGAGGATAAAGGCAAAAAGAACACTCTGCCCGCTGAGCTTTTTTACCGCCCTCTCGAACTCCTCCACGAGGCCCACATTAGAAGAGGGGACTGGTCATATATAAAGGTATGGCCTTGGCTACCTCCTCCTGTGGAAAAACCTTGACATGCCCACCACAAGCCATCCCACGGCGGAGAAAGCCATACTTCCAAGAACTATAAATATCCACCAAATAGTTGTTGTTACCCAAAAATGTTTGTAGAGAAGGTAGTATGCAGCGGCGCCCGTAAGCAGGTATGAAATTATTCCGTCTCCGAAAAATTGTCTAACAAAGGAGTAGATGGAGAGGAGGACCATAAGGGCTATCAAAAGCTTTATTTCTGGTATTGCAAGGCCTAAAACCATGGGAAAGAAAAAGAGGAGGAGCATAGCCAATAACCAGAAGATCACCATTTTTACCACCTCTGCCAGGGCAGTCTATACCCCCCTTCGCCTGGGAGGTTACGGCCCATGAGTCTCTCCTCCATCTCAGGTGGGGCCACCATATCGTACTGGAAAAGGAGGTCCTGTATGAAGCCGCCCACACCGTGGAGGATGAAGACGAAGAAGAAAACAATAAGGGTACCCAGAATGGTCCAGCGGGCAAAAAAGATGTAGTAGCCGAGGACAAGAATGGCAAGGGCGAAGAGAATTTTATTGTCTCCAAAGTTTTCGAGCGCCCAGCGGGCAAAGTAGAGGAATGCAAAGAGCTTTATGAAGAGGAGGTAGTCCTCGAAGAGGCCCACATGCTAAGGGGTGGCTTTTTGTATAAAAACGTTGCGTTCCACCAGGAGGGGAGTCCCCCAGTTGAGGAGGGGGGTAGTGCCACCCACAGGGAGGCAGAGATTCTTGTAACAAATATAGCCATCAACGGGAACAACCTCGTTCTCAAGGACGTAATAGTATCTGTTATCAAAAATAATACTGTAGAGGGAAGCTTCATGAACAAGCTTCTTGCCAATCCTTCCCTCCACTTTTACCATGGGGACATCCCTATTAACTTCCCTGAGGGGGAAGCGCTCAAAGGCCCTGTAGACACCCTCCTCTACACACATGGGCCCCACAAAGAAGGCCCCTACACTGTCTATATAAATGTAGTTGTCCTCGAGTTTTTTACATTCCTTAAGTCTCCTCAGAATAATATTTTTATCGCTACAGACGTTGCCGCTCCACGGCTTATAGCCAGACACATATATCCTTACCCTGTCGCAGCGGCAGAGGCGTATCTCCCCATCAAACCTTCCGAAAAATTTACCAAGAACGGTGTAGAAGCCCGTGAGGGGCCTGCCATCCCCGTATACGCCGAGCGTAACATAATCTTTACATGCATAACACACCTTTTCTGCGTCTGGATCCACCACATTGACGCCCTCAAGGAGCACAGGCACCCTAACACCCCTAAACTCCTTTACGTAAATACATCCATCGGCCTCCACCACCCTCCCCACATGCCATCCGCTGTACAGCCCTATTATATTTTCTCTTGTCCTGAAGTCCTCGTAGGGGGTTACAACGTGTATGTCAAATAAGCTGCTCGCATATCCGTTGGGCTCTATCCTGTGGCCATTAACCTCAAGCCACCACTCCCACGGAACAGAGGGCGGAAGGGGCTTCCCAGCCACCAGCGAGAGCCTGTCCACAAATATGGGCTTGAACACCGTTTCCCTTGGTGCATAAACCGGTAGCCCCCTCCATGTGCCTATCCTGATATATCCATTAAATTCCTTCACAGGCTTCCCGTATGCCAGGGGTTTGAGGTCAGGACCAAGGAGAGGGGTTATATTTTCCTCCCTTACTATATTTTTTGCTGGCTTGAAAAGGAAGAGGAGGACAAGGGTGAGGAGAAGAATGGCAAAGAGTATTCTCATGATGTTTTAGTTAAGGGATAAAAAGGTTTTTATAGGATTTGGCCCCCCCGACTCCTCCCCGCCACCACCACAGCCCCATCTTTTTCCACCACCACCGTGGCCTCCGCCTGGGCGACAACACCGGTTTCCACGAGGACGGGATAGGCCC
>CAYZKO010000067.1:0-3505 GCA_964479315.1 uncultured archaeon | reverse complement strand
GGTCGGAAAGAGGTTCAAAGTAAAACTTTTACCCCTCTAAATCCATGGCTGTTCATGGGGGGCCCTTAGCCTAAGCTGATTGTGCCTAATGCTCGTATACGGAAGGAGCTCCGTGCCGTAGAGCCGGCGAGCCACCTCCTTTACAATTTTTATTACCTTGTCTGCCGCCTTCTTTCCCTTTTTCTTCCCCTCATAGTTGCCCATCACCACATAATATTTTCCATTCTCGTCCTGTGCCAGCGTAAAGAAGATCCTGCCTATTATCTTTTTTGTTCTCCCATCCTTGATGACTACGGGTATCGAAGGGCCGTGCAGTATCTCAGAAAAATATTGCGGCCAAGATGTGCAACTCTCCGGCCTCACCTGGGCAGCAATATGTTCTACAACATTCTTAGGAACAGCGAGCTTATATTTTCCTTCCTTGTTGAGGACCTTTAATCCTTCCTCCACCTCCTCCACGAATCGGCGCTGCTCACCAAACTTTTTATCGTAAAAACTTTCACCCTGGGAGCTGAGCAGATCCTTGTGGATGTTGTGGAGGTGGCTGGCGAGGAAGAAGGCGACAGCTTGGGCATCATCTGGATGAAGCCCTGAACTATATTTATTTACCAGCTCAGTAAGATTATCTACGCTCTCGAACCATTTAAACATTTTTCTTATTAGCAGATCCACCCATGGCACGTTTCTCTTCTCCCTTTTGCTGATAAGCTGGAGCTCCCTCTGTGTAATTTTTGGAACTATCTTCTCCAGCGTGCTGTGCCTCTTGATTTTCTTCAACTTTTCCAGAAAGGTGTTTATGGTGTCCACGTGATCCAGAAGCCTCTCGAGGTGGCGCCTCCCCAAGAGTTCAGCGAAAACATTTTTATTGGAGGATGGTAGGGCGCCGTAAATTAAGTTGGGGGTACGGGGATGGAGGCGTTTTATGGAAGGGATGTCGTGGTTTGCGGCGAGGGCAAGCAGGGCTATCTTTGGCAGGGTGGGGGAGTAAAAATTACCACTCTCCTTCAGTCTTCTAAAAATTTCCTTAAAGAGCTTTCCCACACTCCTGTTCAGCGTCTCTTTCCTCGTTTCCCAGAACGCATCTGCGAGGTTTTGATAAAGCACGTAATCTCCTACGACGTAGTCTAGCACGCAATCTTATACGACGTAGTCTGCAATTGTTTTAAAAATATGATTGTCCTTATCCGCCTTCTTTAAAAGTTCCGACAGCTCTTTGGCAAGCGCCCACTTTTCGTCATCTGGCATAAACTCCCTAAACTTGTTCAACCTATCCTTTAAAATTTGTACAAGGGGACGCTCACCCACAACATCAACTGAGACATAAACCTTAAAGTCCATTCGCCCATTTTGAGGGGGAGGATGGAGGTCTGGCTTAACGGTGCCATAGAAAGGGAGTACATATACCTTGCTGGGGCAGCTCTTTTTCTTTTTCTCATAAAACCCCTTCTTGACCATGTGATCGGCCCCCTCGTGGGTGTGTATGTAAATTTCGTTGTGAATCCAATCACACATTTTATTACTGGCCACATCGCCCAGATCATGGGCGTCAAAGGAACAAGCTCGGCGACGATTTCCTTTGCACTAACCCCACTCCTTGTTATAATTTTCCTGCTCTTGCCTATCATTCTTCTTGCGCCATTCGTCATAAAGATGGGCAAACAGATCTTTGAATACCTCACCGCCCTTAGGCCAAAATGTATAGGGGTCCCAGAAGAAGGGGTAGCAAGAATTTTAAAGATGAGCGACCGCCACGGCACTTACTATATTGTAAAGTTTTCCCGCGGGGAAAAGACAAACTTCCACTACGCTGTCTCGGGGTGGGAAGTGCTTGTGGCGCCGGCCAGGAGGGTGGGTAGGTGCCTCTTTGTCAAGGTGCCAAGGATAAGCTCCATCCAGGCCCGCGGACGCCTCTATCATGAAAAGGGAAGGGTGGAGGTGTATTCGAGCGGTAAAACAGTCTATGTAAACGTTGAGCTGAACGGAGCCCGAGGAGTGAGGTTAGAATATAAAGGGGCGAAGCTGTGGGAGACCAAGGAAAGCGGTACCTATGAGGTAAAACTCTTCAAGGGGGAAGGCCTCGAGCTCGCAATGGTGGAGGGACATACCTTGGACATACGTCGGCTCCAGCGCTTCCTGGGAAACGCCTTTTTCTGCGGTGAGGAGACCCTGGCTATCGTCCTTGACATACCCTTCTTCCCTGATGCAAAGGCCCCCTTGAGTGTGAGGGTGGAGTGCGAGCATAACTTCTAAGGCCTTCCCCTCCAAGGATTTTTTGTGGAGCACGACGCCATCATCTTCCTCTACGAGGAGCACAACAAGTACAGCGTGCATGCCCTTGTGTCAGCCCTTGATAGGGAGGGTGTGACCCTTCCTATAAAATTTTCTAGGCTTGAAGAGCTGCCCCATATTGCTTCAAAATATGAAAATCCGGTGATAGCCCTCAGCTTCAAAACGTCTTACCTTGTAGAAAAGTATAATGAGATACTGATAGTTCTTCGGATCACAAGGGGCCTGAAGGTTGCTGGAGGTCCCCATCCCACAGGGGACCCCATGGGTACGCTCTCTCTGGGCTTCGATGTGGTGGTTGTGGGGGACGGAGAAAAGTCTTTGCCCTCCCTCGTTGCAGGGGAAATACCCAAGGGCATTATCTACAAAGAGGGGGACGACTACGTATTCACGGGATGGAGTAGAATATCCTTGGACGACTATCCGTCCTTCCCGTGGTGGAGGGGCATGTTTTCACCCATTGAAATAGAAAGGGGCTGTCTAAATGGATGTCGCTACTGTGAGACGCCCTTTCTCCATGGAAGGAGCAGGTATAGGAGCTTCGAAAGTGTTTTAGAGCACGTGGACGCTTCTAAGAATTCAGGGAAGGTGCACATAAGGTTTATTGCGTCAGACTCCTTCTCTTACCCATACTTCTACGAGCTGCTGGAGCTACGGGATGTGAAACTTTATGTGGGGAGCTTTCCCTCCGAGGTGAGGCCCGATAGTGTGGACGAAGAAAAACTTAAAGCCATGAGGGGCGTGGTGGCCAACAAAAGGATAATTATAGGGGCGCAGAGCGGAAGTGATAGAATGCTAGAGCTCATGAATAGGGGCCACGGTGTGGACGACGTTAAGCATGCCGTGGAACTCATCTTAGAATACGGCTTTACGCCCGAGGTAGATTTTATATTTGGGCTTCCGGGCGAGGAAAAAGAGGATGTTGAGCAGACACTTAAGTTGATGGAATGGGTAGTTTCAAGAGGGGGTAGGGTCCATGCACACTCCTTCATGCCGCTTCCTGGAACGCCCTGGGAAGGAAAAGAGCCTGGTAAGGTGCCTCAAGAGGTCAAAAGATTTGTGGAAAGAGCCACAGGCAAAGGACTGGCATACGGCCACTGGAAGGAGCAAGAAAGGATTGGTAAGCTAATCCACAAGTTTTACCTGGAGGGAAAGATTTTAGGTTTTAGGGGATGGAGGAAGTTGAGGTATGTGGCCCCGGCCAGAGACAGGGGATCAT
>CAYZKO010000066.1:0-3566 GCA_964479315.1 uncultured archaeon | reverse complement strand
GCCAGGGAGTAGGAGGTGTGGAGATCGAGGTCCAACAATTCAAATCTTTTCCAGACTGTGCGAAGCCCCCTCCTTGTGTCGTCCTTGTCCATGATGTCATCGTGGGTGAGCAGGAAGGCGTGGAGCATCTCAATGGCTGCGGCTATTTTTATCATGTCGTGGGAGGGCTCCTTGCCCTGGGAGGCATAGCCCGCCAGGAAAAGAACAGGCCTTATTCTCTTCCCCGGCGACAGCGTAAAGGCTTCCATAAACTCTAAACTTTTAGTGTTGATGTAGCCATATTTGGAAGCTATGAATTTCTTTTCCTCCATCATATTCTTTATTTCTTCCTCCACAGGCTTCCTCCATTTGTCAAAGAACTGCCGCAGCATGGGAGGAAAGCCCATCCTTTCCTTTTTAAGCGTTGGGGCTGTCTTCGTTGTGTGCCGAAGCATTCGTCGACACCCGCGGACCACAAACCTTAAAAACAGTCCCCCCATAAAAGTAGAGGATGGATAGGGTTGAAACAGGCATCCCTGGGCTGGACGACCTTCTTTCAGGGGGCTTCCCGAGGAATGCCAACATTTTGGTGGTTGGGGGACCTGGTGCAGGAAAGACAATTTTCGCCCTACAATATATTTATTCCGGCGCAGCCCTCTACACAGAGCCCGGTGTTTTCATAACACTGGAGGAGCCCCCCACCAACATCCTATGGAACCTGCGCAACTTCGGATGGGATTACCAGTCGGTGGCCGACATCATGAAAGTTTTTAAATTGAGGGTATTATCACCCCAGAAGTTTAGAGAAAATTGGACCAAGGAAGTGGAGAACATAATAAATCTGGTAACAAAAATTGAGGCCTCGAGGGTAGCCATAGACTCCCTCACAGCCCTTGTTAAATACCTAGGTGCTGTGCCCCTGGTGGGGGACACCACAAGGGGCCTCTGGGCCTTTGATCCTTCCTCTGTGGACTTCTACGTATATTACCTGCTTGACAAATTAAAGGAGCTGGGAGTTACCACGGTGCTCACCTCAGCAGCCCCAGATGAACGCCTCAGATTTTCCACCTTTGGAGTGGAAGAATTCATAGCCGATGGCGTCATCAGACTCTATTTTATACCCCCCCACAGGGCCATCTTTATTAGAAAAATGAGGGGCACCCGCCACTCCAACAGGGTGCACCCCATGGCCATCACAGAGAAGGGCATCCAGATCTCTCCCCATGACGAAATCCTTTGGGAAGCTCTAAAAACTTAAGGTGATAGTATGGTGGAGTCAACGGGGTTAACACACCGCGTCAAACTCCCAAGGAGCCTAAAGGACAAACTACTTAATATTTTTGGCAAGGGTAAGGAGCATCGTCATGAGATCAGGCTGGTAGAGAAGGATGTTAACCATTACAAAATAGAGCATAGTTGGGAGGTGCCCAAGGTCTTCGATCCTCGGGTTAACAGGGAGGCTCCTGCCTATGGGGGAGGTATAACGAGGGGTGGAGTGGGTGGAGCATTCATGTGGTTCCTCTATGAAAATCCCCGGTTCAAAGAAGCCTTTACAGAGGAGATAGAGAAATTTAAGGGGAAGACAAACCTTGATGTGATGTGGATGGAGGATCCACAAAACGTCCTTAATGTTATATTCCCTGCCGGAGAGCCAAAAAAGTTCCTTGAGCTCTACGGAAAACTTGTGGAACTCTGGCACGAACACCACAAGGGCTGAACCTAGGGGATCATAATGCTAACCAACGAAGAAGCAACCATAGTCCTTACAAAGATGAGTGAGTTTGACCACATTTTTGAGATCGTCTCTGCCACCTGGGGCGAACCCTTTCTCCATGAAAATTACATCTACTATTTTGATGGCTTCACTGCCTACATCCCGCGCCCCCTCGGTGAAGAAGACCTAACTATTCTGGACTATGTTGTCAGACGGCACAACCCCCAGAGGATCATCATCACCTCTGGAAAGGAACCCCCAGACCTACCAGGTTACGAGAGGGAGGTCTGGCCCATTGAAGGGTATAGGGACGAGCTGAGAATCTTGCGCCCCCAGCCCTCCAAGAAGATGAAGAAGGCACTGAACCACATAGAAAGGGAAGGAATAGAAGTTATTGTCCGAAGCGACGGTTACTATGCGGCAGACACGCTTAAGCTCCTCGTCCAGACCCACGAAGAGTTTGCCATTTCCTGGAGGAACACCATCTGGTATGCCCTCTACCCCAAGATCGAGAGGATCCGTCTGGTAGAACTAAGAAAGGACGGAGAAATAATTGGTGTGCAGATCGTCTATGACAACAGGCCGAGGTATGTCTGCTTCGCCGAGATGGGATACAGGAAGGACGTAAAGCGGGCCAGCGACATGGTCTACGCCGCAGCCTTTAGTTTATTTGGCGACGTCGAGATACTCTCTCTTGGCGGGAGCAGAACCCCCTCCATCTTTAGCTACAAACTCGAGTTCTTCAAGGATCCAGCCCTTTACTGCTGCCAGGATTATTACTGGACAAAATACACCAGGAAAGGCCTCGAGGACGTAAAACCCTGGTACGTTATGATGCACGAGCAAAGGGAGGGCTAAAAGTTTAACGGTATAACAGTATAACATGGAGCTGGAGCTCGAGGTGAGAAAAATAGAGAATTTATTATAAATCATTGCACCAAAGAAAACCCGGGGGTAGGTCTTCGTCTTCTTATGGCGGTGTGTCGGCGGACGCAAACTTTGTTAAAGATTTTGGGTTTGAGATAGGTCCATGGGGTTTACGCCAGCATTTCACAGCTGGATCGATGATCCGGGATCTGAAGCAATACGAAGATGGATAGAAGAGGAAACCCGTTTTCTTAAAGAGCACGTGGGCTGGGGTAGAGTGCTTGATGTGGGCGTAGGAAATGGAAGGATACTTAAGCTTTTTCTGGGAGGAGAACTTTACGGGATAGATAACGATCCCAGAATGGTCCAGATAGCCAAGATAAATGTCCCCTCTGCACATATTGTTTATGGGGATGCGCGGCACTTACCTTTTCCTAGTAATTTCTTTGATTACACACTCTGTGTTAACAACACTCTTGGTAACATACGCCTGGGAAAGATCCGAGTATTGCGAGAGATGAACAGAGTATTAAAGCCGGGTGGGGAGGCCATCGTGAGCGTTTATGCCGACTCCGAGTATACGTTAAGAGAACGTCTTAGATCCTATCGCTACGTGGGGCTACGCTTCAGAGTAATCGGTGGTTTCATTGTTGACGCAGAAGGGCTTTACAGTGAGCAGTTTAGTTTGGAACGCCTAAAAAAGTTGCTTGATGTTGCAGGTATCAAAGGTTATGAGCTAACGCCCCTTACGAGAATCGGGTGGATTGTAAGATGGAAAAAGGGATTGTAGGACCGCACATCAATGACTTTTCTGCCTAACTTTGAGGAGTAAAGCGTCTCAAGGACCTCCACCCTTAATACATGAAACCAAAGAGGATAATAGTATACTCCTCAAGGATCCCGATGGAGGGTACTACGCCTACGTCCCCCAGCTCCCAGGCTGTCACTCCCGGGGAGAGACCATCGAGAACATCAAAGAGGCCATCGAGCTATATCTGGAAGTTCT
>CAYZKO010000065.1:0-3603 GCA_964479315.1 uncultured archaeon | reverse complement strand
TTGACCGATGAGTTACTAAAATTTCCCTTGATGTTCTCAGATGCGACAGTCCTTGCCGAAGTAACTATTTATAGACCACAATTTTTCGTAACCACTAACCGCCGCAGCATAAGTAACTACAAAGACCTAAATTTAAAAGGGGTGTGGCGGGGGTGTGGGGCCGCGGGGATTTGAACCCCGGACACCCCGGTCTTCAGCCGGGCGCTCTCCCGGGCTGAGCTACGGCCCCCCGCACAAAGAGAACATCAATGCTTTAAAAGAG
Source organism: uncultured archaeon (assembly GCA_964479315.1). Lineage (GTDB taxonomy): Archaea > Iainarchaeota > Iainarchaeia > JAADDC01 > JAADDC01 > WANZ01. The sequence continues at coordinate 3,341 of CAYZKO010000065.1, read as the reverse complement.
TTTGTGGTGTGTTAAGGCCATGGACTGTAAAGACGTGGAGAGGCTCCAAAATCCGCTGAAAGATTTTGTTCGGGAGGAACTCAAGAAACTAATAAACCTTACCAAGGCCCTTGAGCAGGGCGCCTACCTCACCCATGAACAACTAAACCTCATCACACGGGCACTCTTCAGGGTTGCCAGAGGAAAATATGTGGGCGTGGACTCCAACATTCCCAGCAAATACTTCAAAATTTATCCTGGTTACCTCCAGGAGCACGCCTCTTATCCCTATCCTTCCACCCGCATCCTTCTCATTCCCCACTCTAATGCCCTCCATAACGACGCCATCCGCCATCCCAAGGAAGTTCAGGAATTTTTGGCCTGGCATGTGGAGCACGGCGTAAACCTTAAATATATACACAGGTCTGTGGCCCTTGCCACGGCCAAGAAATTAGGCTTGCCGTCCACAGATGTGGGGTTCTGGGAGGAGTCCTTTGCAGTGGCCTTTAGGCCCGGCGAGAGGGTGTGGGTAAGGCTCATAAGGAAGGAGGACCCCCTCTTCCGCCTCTATGCCGAATACATTAAGGAGCTCTTGAGGAAGGCGGAGGATGTGCGCGAGGTGGAGAACATAATATTTTCCAAGCAACTTGTGAGGATATGGGACGAGTATGTGGGCGACAGGAAAGAGTTCCATAAGTTTCTTGGCGATGTATTGACGGAAAAACTTCCAAGGAGAAACTCAGTAATCCTCGATGTGGGTGCAGGCCTTGGTAAGGAGGTAGAATATTTAGTGAAGGAGGGTTTTATGGTGGAGGCCAATGAGGTGGACAGGGAATTTAACAAGGTGCTGAAGAAGAGGCTGAAAGGGGTAACAATATACAGCGTTGACTGGAGGAAGATGGAGGACATTGGAAAAAAGTATGGCGCACTCCTCTGTGTTGGCAACAGCCTCAGCATGCTGGAGCCCTCTGAGAGGACAGGCGTCATAAAGAAGTTCTACGACATGCTGGTGGAGGACGGTATCCTTATCCTCGACATCCGCAATTACGGGGAGATGCTCAAACTCTTAGAAAGGGGCCCCATGTGGAAGAATGAGATCATGAGGAGGCTTGGTTGGAGGGATTACATGTATAAAGGCAATGTGCGATTGAAAAAGGAGGACGATTCCGTCTTATTTGAATTTTATGATAGAGAAGGTAACTTTATAGGCGATATAAAGACCTTCCCCATCTACAAAGAGGAGGTGATCCGTTACCTGGAGGAGGCGGGCTTTAGAAAAATAGAGGTGTACGGAGATATGGACGATGTGGAGAGGCCCGCCTACTATCAGTTTGTTGCAATAAGGTAATCAACCATTCTTAAATAACTTGGCTCCGGCAATAATCTTATGCTGCTTCACAAATTCCCTGGCCTTCTCTTCACCATACAAATTCTTGAGGATCTCATAAAATTCTTTTAAAGCCTTTTCTGCGCCAACTTCATACACCCTCGGATGCAGCTCACATGTAAATCCTTCTGGACATTCTATGTGGACTTCGTCCTTGTCTGCCAGCTGGGTGAGTATGTAGGCGGCCCCAAGCACGTGAAAGATCGAAATACTACCACCTGATCTCTTCTTAATGGGGCTAAGCAAATAATCTTCCACGGGCACATGTTTTTTGCGGTTAATAACCACAAACCCCTTTCCGCTTAACATTTTCTTTATCCCTTCCACCACCTTCTTGGGATCTACTCCGTAGGGATTAGACCCTCTCACAATAGGATAGAGCTCCCTGGTGAAGATGCCCAGCAACACATATTTTCCACTCCTCCCAAACCTGCTCTGAACTATGTGGAAAACCTCCCTTATATTGGTCTCCCTGAAGGCCTCCTCCGCTATCCAAATCCTCCTCTTCCTCCCCACCACACGAATATAAAAGAAAGGGCGTTTTTATCCCTTCACCACACCTAAGGGCACATTCCTTGCCACGGGCCTTGAGATGCCTGCCAACTCCACAGACTTTATCACCTCGTCCACGTCCTTATATGCCTCTGGGGCCTCCTCCGCAAGCACCTTATAGGAAACGGCGCGCACCTCCTTGCCCATCCTCTCTAGGATCTCCTCTATCTCCCTTCCGCTCCACCTCTTCTTGGCGGCTGTCCTCGAGAGCACCCTACCTGCACCATGGCACGTGCTTCCAAATGTTTCCTCCATGGCCCCTCTCGTCCCCACAAGTATGTAGCTTGCTGTGCCCATGCTACCAGGAATGAGGACGGGCTGCCCTGTATCCCTATATATCTCCGGTATCTCTTTTCTTCCTGGGGCAAAGGCCCGCGTAGCCCCCTTCCTATGGACCACAAGCTCTTGTCCGCCATGCTCCTCCACCTTTGCTATGTTGTGGGCCACGTCGTAGAGAATGTTCATTCCCAGATCCTCAGGATCTTCCTTGAACACCTTCCGAAAACTTTCTCTTACCCAATGGGTTATGAGCTGCCTGTTGGTAAAGGCAAAATTAACAGCAGCCTTCATGGCAGCGAAATAGTGCTGGGCCTCCTTTGTATTAAAGGGAACGGAGGCCAGTTGTTTGTCCGGAACTCTTATTCCGTATTTTCTCATAGCCTTCTCCATGACCCTCAAATAGTCTGAAGCTACCTGGTGCCCAAACCCCCTGCTTCCCGTGTGGATCATGATGACCACTTGGCCCCTGAATAGCCCAAAGGCCTCGGCAATGGCGGGGTCAAAAATTCTCTCTACCCGTTGTATCTCAAGGAAGTGGTTGCCGCTGCCAAGCGTTCCCAGTTGGGGGGCTCCCCTCCTCCTCGCAGCTTCCGAAACTTTGTCGGGATCTGCCCCCTCCATCCTTCCATTTTCTTCAATCCTCTCCACATCCTTCTCCCACCCATAGCCCATGTCTATGGCCCACCTAACCCCTTCCACCATAACCTCGTCGAGCTGAGCTCTACTTAATTTCAATTTTCCTTCGCTACCAAGGCCTGCAGGAATATTTTTATATAACTCATCGGCAAGCTCTTTTAGTTTGGGCCTCACCTCCTCCTCCTTTAAGTTTGTAAGAATTACCCTCACACCACAGTTAATATCGAAGCCCACACCCCCGGGGGATATAACGCCCTCCTCCACATCGAAGGCTGCCACGCCACCTATGGGGAAACCATAGCCCTGATGGGCGTCTGGAAGCATTATAGAATACTTTACGATGCCTGGAAGGGACGCAACATTCATACCCTGCTTTATGGCCGTCTCCTCCAGCTCTTTTATAATTTTCTTAGTTCCATATATCCTTAGGGGTACGCGCATGGAGCCCCTGGGGGCTATTTCCCACACGCCGGGGCGGACCTCCTTCATGGTGGGAAAAGGAGGGCAC
>CAYZKO010000064.1:0-3649 GCA_964479315.1 uncultured archaeon | reverse complement strand
ACTTCGCTCGCTTGGCGTAAAATATATGTTTGGCCCAAGAAATTATGCGCAACTAGGAAAATTCCTTAATGTGAACATTCCAAGTGTCAAGGCAGGTGTGCCCAAGAAGAGGGAAAAGAGCTTTATAGCGTCGGTTTATATCGCCGAGGGGTGTGAGAGCGCCTGCACCTACTGTGCCTCACGGCTTGCCAGGGGTAGAACACGCTCTTTCCCAGAAGACAATATTTTAAAGGAGATAAGGGAGGCTGTAGGGGAGGGAAGGAAGGAGATAAGACTCACAGGCCAGGATACTGGGGTCTACGGCCTGGACACAGGCACAAGCCTTGTACAGCTCCTTGATAAAATTTTATCGGAGGTGGAGGGTGAATATAGAATAAGGGTAGGTATGATGAGTCCAGAACACGCCTTACGCCTAATAGACGAAGGCTATTTAGACTTATTCAGGGACGAAAGGCTATATAAATTTTTCCATTTGCCTGTTCAGTCTGGTAATAACAGGATACTGCGACTCATGGGAAGAAAATATAGTATAGAGGAGTTTAAGGAGCTTATAAGAAAAATAAGGAGAACGTTCCCCGAGGCGCTCATAGAAACGGATGTAATAGTGGGATTTCCAACGGAGACTTGGGAGGAGTTCTTAGACACAGTAAACCTAATAAAAGAACTTTCCATAGATGTTGTAAATATTTCGAGGTTCTCCCCCCGTCCTAATACCCCTGCAGCCACTTTCAGGGGCCAGATACCTTCCAACGAACTCAAACGGCGGTCAAAATTTATAACAAGGGTGGCCGAGGAGGTCTCCCTCCACCGCTATGCTCCCTATGTAGGCAAAACAGTGGAGGCCCTTCTCCTTGAACCCAGGCCAAGTGGGTGGATTGGGGGGCGCTTGCAGAACTATAGATTAATTTTAGTAAAAGGTGGCGGTCCGGGAGAATTTTATAAAGTCAAGATAAGGGACGTTACCCCTCGTTATCTGCTGGGAGAGACTTTATAGAAGTGAACCAGTCTATCCTGTATTTCTTAAGGTAGCCGAGCTTCAGAAGAAATTCCTCGGGTGTTAGCACTGGTTTTTCGAACGTGTCATCAGTGGCGACCCTGGGACAGCCCGTGAACACGAAGAAGTCCTCCGGAAGGCCTGTGAGGTAGTGGGGATAGAGGTAGTCTGAAATGTAGAGGCGGACAGAATAGCCGTTCTCCTCTGCCACGTCCCTCAGCTCCATGGCCAGGGCCATCCGATTCTGGCCTGGTTTTGAGGAAATTATGATGCCAACATTCCTTCCTTCCGCCATACCTATCAGGGCTAGCCTCCTCTTCAGGAATTTATTGTAAGCGATCCTTTCAACCTCTCCATGGGGCCTAATGGCAAGCGTCTCCCTTCCCGTGTTTATGCCCATGGCCAGGGGGTGGAAATAGCCATCGCCAATAAAAATATTAATGTCTGCCTGCACATTGCAAACACTTGTATCACAACCAAGCACAATTCCTTCCCCTGGCACACGCCCGCTCCCCCTCCCCAACACCACACCCTCCACTTCCTTTACATAATCAAGTAGCCAGGCAAAATTTATAGTCGTGGCTACACACTTCCTACCCTTTATTTTTCTGAGCTTCTCAATTATTTTTTCAACATTGGCCTCCCTCCTCCAGGGGACGTATAGCACCTTTCCTACATCTAAAATTTTAGCATGACCAACGTGAATAATGGTATCGCAACTGGAGGCCCTTGCTTCACAGAGGCGTATGTCACAGGCCCCATAGGTGGGATCGATATCGAAGATCACCTCTTTCTTAAATTTTCTAGCCAAATCACTTATTTTTGGAATAAGGTGCACGAGGCCCTCGGGGAGCTGGACAAGTCCACGCCTCCTTATTTTACGGATGGCTTCCTCGAGTTCCCCATTCATTCAACCACACCTGCCACAAACTTTAGGTACTGTGTTTCTGGATGGGGTGGATAGTAGGTGTGATCTGCTGCCTGTCCCCTCAGGGAGCCCATCAGTCTAATTTTTCTACCCTCCTTCCTTGCAGCCTCCACCACTATCCCCAAGAACTCTTTGGGGGTAAGGCGCTGGGTGCACGAAGAGGTCAATAAAATTCCATTTTCCTTGAGCCTTCTTACTGCAAGCCTGTTAATAAGGAAATACATTCTTTTAGCCCCCTTTATGTCCCTTCCTTTTGCGAGGGCGGGAGGATCCACCACCACTATGTCAAACCTCTCCTTAATATCCTTTAAAATATCTATTGCATGGCCGTATCGAACCTCCCCCTCTACTCCATTGACCTCTATATTTTTAATGAGCAGAGGATCCCTTCTCATCTCCACAAACACCACTTTCTCTGCCCCAAGGCCCAAATGTATTCCAAATCCTCCCGTATATGAAAATACATCCAGCACGGTGCCCTCCCCCAACCTCTCCGAAAATATCCTATTATCCCTCTGGTCCAGATAGAACCCTGTCTTCTGGCCATGGAGCACGTCCACGTAGAACACTGCGCTTCCCTCCTTTATCGTGGTCAAAAATTTATTACCCCTAATTATCCTCCTTCTCCTGACCCCTTCAGGCCTCTTCTCATTCCTCTCTATTATATTCTCAATGCCCTCCCCCTCCATCACCTCAACAATGTCCTCCAACAGCCTGTCAAGGGCCGAAACATTTAGTTTAAGGGCGGCCGCGTCTCCGTACACGTCAATGATAAGGCCTGGAACGAGGTCGCCCTCACCGAACACCCAGCGAAAAACATCTCCATACAGCCTCCTCTTCTCCCTCCACAACCCCTCTAACCTTCTCAAAATACACTCCGGAAAATCGTCGTGGTAGCAGTAAATCTTTACAGGTATGGAGGAGTCCCGCGAAAAAAGACCGTAGCCTAGCGTCTCGCCATTAAATTTTACCTCAACCCATTCTCCATCTTCAGCCTCCACCTTTATTATATTCTGTCCGTACACGTGTAGGCTTCCCCTCTCCAGATTCTTAGCCGCCACCTCGTTTACTTCAACCACGCCCATCCTACCACCATAAAATATAGGGTGCTGACAACTGTTATCAATAAATTATCGTCCGTTCTGAAGGAGAACGTCTCCACGAGGGTGGCAAGTAGCGCCGCAGGTATGCCGAGGGGCCCCACGAAGAGGAGGGCCACAGCCATATCCGTCAACAACTCCGCCAGTATGCCCTCGAACTTCTTTCCCCGTAGGACCTCTACTCTTCCAAGCTTTCCAACCAAGGCCGCCACCAAGTCACCAAGGGTTACAAATAATATGACAGCGGCTGCATAATTTATGGGTAGCACGGAGGTGGCTATGGTGGCCCCCAGGAGGAAGTGGGTAGCGCCCGTTAAGGCCTGCTTCTCCTTCTTCCTCAGTAGCTCCTCAAGGCCTGTTTTTACCTTCCAGTCAATGCGTGCAAGCTCTATAATAAGTGCAACACCCGTTACAACCACGAGCAGAAGATGGGTTATTTTCTTGCCTAAGAGATAGAGGGATAGAACGACGGTGAGCGATAGGAGATGGACCCCCTTTCTTTTTAACTCCTTGAGCATCTCCATACTCCAAGAGGACCACAAGGGGCTTAAATGAAATACTATTCTTTTTGAAGGGGCGGGGGTGCCCGAGCCAGGTCAAAGGGGGCGGACTTAAGATCCGCTGGGT
>CAYZKO010000063.1:0-3695 GCA_964479315.1 uncultured archaeon | reverse complement strand
TCTCTCCCCTCTTCAAACCTCGTTTCCCTGGACCTCTACGTAAAGGGTGAAGAAGGTGACTTCGTCGACGCCCACGTCATCCTCTACAAGGACGGTAAAATTGTAGACGAAGGCTACGCCGCCGACGGCTACATCTCCTTCGGACCCCTGGAACCCGGCACCTATGAGGTGGAGGTCTCCGCAGAGGGCTACAAAAAATCCACCTTTACAATAACCATCAATGAGAGCGGCACCAAGGAGGTTACCCTCCGCCGCTCAGCCGAGGAGAAAGGAAAAACATGGGGTATCCTAAAGATTATCTTAACAGATGAGGCAGGCGAAAACATAAAGGGAAAGGTTGTCTTACTCTACGAAGATGAAGCAAAGTCTGTGGAGGTGAACGGAGAGACAGAGGTGGAGGTACCTGTTGGCGTAAAAATAGATTACGTGGCCAGCGCCCCAGGCTATACCACTAAGAAGGGCAGCGTGGTCATGGAAGAAGCAGAGAAGATCGTCCATATAAGCCTCTCACCCTCCGGCACTGCCCATTTTTCCCCTGCCGAAAAGGTTCCAGTCAAGGTCAAGATCTACAAGAACGGGACACCCCAGAAAGATAAGGTGGTAAAGCTCATCTCCAAGAGCGGAATCTATGTAGAAACCACCAATGAAAAGGGAGAAGCGGTCTTTAAGGTGCCTCCAGGGGATTACAACATATATGTAGATGGCACACAGTTTTCTGCCAACATCAGCAAATCAACAGAACTCTTCATAGACACCGCCACAAACCAGGCGGGCAAAAAAGTACAGATAGTTAAAGACGGCAAACCTGTCAAAAACAAAACAGTTAGGGTAGATGGTTATGTTGTAACTACAGATGAAAAAGGCATGGCTGTAATACCTTTACAGGCAGATACCAAGAGGGTGGAAAAGGCACCTCTAAGCAAGTACAGGCTCTACGTGAAGGTAAAGTACAAGGACAGATACCTGAACAAATTTAAAGTAAAGGTGCTTAGCGACAAGGGAACGTGGGAGAGGGACGTTCACCACGGGCTTGCCTTCTTTATTCTACCACAGAACAAATATATCGTGAAGGTGTGGGCCTACGGCGAGGAGCTTACAAGGGAGGTGGACCTCACAAAGGATATAAGACTGGAGCTTTCCGTTGAACATCCCAAGGCAACGGTGGAGTTCACTGGTAAAAAAGGTTCTGTGGAGATAGCTGGCAACAAGTGCTCCTTTACCCCCACCAATAAAGTATGCACCTTCACGCTCGATCCAGGGGAGTACGAATACACCTATACCGTGGAGGGCTTCTATCCCTATAAGGGTAAGGTTGTCTTAGATATCTTTGCTGAGGAAAAAATAGATTTGACAAAAATAGAGCTCATCCCCAATACCTTCCTCCCCCCGGGCTCAGAACCCAAACTCGTTTCTATAGAGGCAATATGCAACGGCAAGAATGTTGGCGTCCTCTGTGATGGGGGCCTCGTCAGGCTAAGGCTCCATGTCCCAAAGGCCCCGTTAAGAGTAGAAATTAATTCTCCAAACCCCAACGTTGTTTTCACCAATAACACCTTCTCCGGCACCCCCACAACCCCAGAGGTGGATATAACAGCCCATGTCAGTGTAAATGCGGATTCTATCTCCACCTCCTTCCCAGTGTCAATTTATATCAATGGCAAACGCACCATAAAAACCTTCGCTATAGGCAGAAAACCAGTAGCACTTGGCCCCATACTTTTATTTGGCCTAGAGGACTCTGAAGACGCACCTGGTGGCAGGTTCAAAAAAGACATACTCCTCGCGGGCCAGGGAGAAGTCCTCATCACTCCCCCTGGAACAAAGGTAACCGTTTCTGGGCCCACAAAACACACCCTCTCCCTGGAAGTAAACTATCCCACCACTGTAACCATCACCTCCTACATAGGTGGTGTAGAGGCAGGCACCTGGAGCTTCCAGCTAACACCAATTATGAAGGAGAAGAAACCCACAGAAGTGGAACTGCTTTCCTGGTGGTTTGAAGGAGCATTAGGAAAGACAGGAAAGCTTTTACTGCCCGGTGAAAAACTCCACCTCATCTTTGCAGTTCCAGACAACATCAGTTCCATTAGTGTTAGCGTAAAACCAGAAAAAGAATATTATCCACAGCCACAAAAAATAAAAGTTGGCACCATACACAACAATAGAGTAGAGGTGAATGTCAGCTTTAAACAATTTCTGCTCTCATTGAGTAGCTTTACTTTAAACATTGAAATGAATTTTATTCTGGACAAAGTACGAAAAACGAAAAAGTTTACCATAAAACCAGCCTGCTATCCTTGGAATCCGTTTCATGTATTCAATGATGGTAAAATATTTTATGCCGTTGTTTTGGATGATTCCGCCTTTCCAAAAAACGTAAAGCTCGGCACCCACAAGGTAAAGTTAATAGCCTTTTCACCAATAAGTATCCCAGGTAAGATAGAACTCAGGATTGGAGACAAAGTTATTGGCGTGCCTCTTTTAGAGTACCCCAAGGAGGAGAAAACTTCCATAGAACTAGCGAAGAATGTCAAATACGCCATAATCTGGAAAGCTGAGGGAGCTGAAAAGACACTCGAAGAGGGCACAATCACCGTTAGCAACGACCTCAATCTTACGGTGTGTACCGTCTACAACAGCACTTACGAAGGTGGTATGAAAATAAAGATAAGTGGGATAAACGTTAATGGCGAAGAGGTCACCAGAGAGGCTTCAACAGGAGGCGACGGCTGCCACACCTTCACGCTAAAGCCAGGAGAATACAACGTGACTGTGGAGGACCCCAAGGGCATTTTCCTACCAGCGGAGAAAAAGGGTATTGTCCTCCGGGAAAACACAAAAATAAAGATTTCCCTTACGCCAAAGAACGAGACTCCCACCCTCGAACCCCTCTACATGGAGTGCAACGTCAACAACACCGTTCTAAAATTACCTTTCATTTATGCTAGTTGTAAAGAGGTAAACCTCGTCCTAAGGGCAGCACTCAGACCAGAAGACGTTGGCGTCACCCTTGAAATATCAGGCTCCAGGCTTTTCACAACCTCCACCTACACCTTCAAGAAAGGGGACGCAGGCAGATCCCAAATCATTGAGGTAAAGCTCTCTAAAAATAATTTGCAGGTCTATTCGTTAAAGGAGGAGCGGCTTACCCTTCAGCTCAAAAAGGGCTCCACCACTATTCTCCGTACCACCCTTCTCCTCCCCATAATACCCTCCACCATCCCCAGAGAATATATAAAATCGTGTGAAGGGGGTAATGTGGGCTACGCCCTCCTTGCGGGCACTCCCTTCCACCCCCTCGGCCTCAACAATATCGTATACACAAAAGATGACCAAATAAAAATAACATTGCTGATAGCATCGTGTGGGGCAGGCAAGGATGTAAAATTAGAAGTAGAGACCCCAGACGGCAACATCAGAAAAGTATCAGAAAGCATCCAGGCCTTTGGTTCTGGCTACGTTGAGCGCACTCTAACCTTCAAAAAGGAGGAGGTCGGCCACCCCACAGGAAGCCTCTCCATCTACCTCTACGACCGGGAGGGCGTCCTCCTCCACCACGATATTTTCTCCATTACCCTCCTGGGCCCCAACACCTTCAGTGCCACCGCCAAACTCCAAAGAAAAGAGGGCAGCCAGTGGAGGGATGTGGAGTACTGTGCGAGGGAGGGCGATATTGTAAAAATAGTTGCTAAGCC
>CAYZKO010000062.1:0-3712 GCA_964479315.1 uncultured archaeon | reverse complement strand
TCGGTCTTAACAGCGGTACCTCCATCGGGAGGAAAAGGCCCAGAAGGGGAGCGTCGGATCCCTCCACGAATCTTTTGAAGTAATGGAGGGTGGATGTTATGATGACAAGATCCTTGGGTCCTCCTCCGGAATGTAAATACGCGAAGAATTCTCCGGGAGCCCTGTGGAACTCGTCCACAATAATTCTTTCCTCCCTTTCGAGGGTTCTCTTGAACTGGGGCCAGGAATAGGTCGTATCGTTCTCGACGTCATAGAAGGAGCCGTCGTGGTTGACGTAGAAATAGTTCCAGTCCTTCAGAACTTTCCTTGCCAGGGTAGTTTTCCCGGTCTTTCTCCTCCCGTAGACTAGCCTCCTCCCTCTCTTTCGCCACCTCCTTTCCACATCGTACCTCCGGATCTTGATTGCCATAACAATGATTGTTATGGCAATGTTATTTTTAAGGTTTGTTTCCAGCCAGAGAAAGGCGATGTGGGGCAGCGGACCGTAGGCCGCCTTCTGTAGATCGGCGGGATTCAGCTGAGCGGGGACATCCCCTTGCACCCATCCCGGGCCGTTTCACCCTTTCCATCCCTCATCGGTCGTCCTACTCATTCCTCCGGATGGAAGGTATCGTTTCTGTTCCCGGGCGTCCCTCTCGGGACGGGGGCTCTCGGCCCCTTTGGAGCGGGTGGGCGGACCTTCCTCCCGCGGAACCCGCGCGCCCGCTACCCCTTTTATATGTGGAGCCAAACCTATTAAACCATGGGCCCCCTGGCACTGGGCTTCGTGCTCTTCCTGGGGCTGGAGGTGCTCTTCCTGCCCTTCCGCCACCACCTTGTAAACATGCTTCAAAATATTTTACCTGCTGGATATATGGCCGTATGGCCCTGCACTGGCATGGATGAGCTCTTCCTCTATGTTTCCTTCCTCGCACCCCTCAGGGACAATGGGAGGAAGGCCTGGGTGATGGTGGGGGGCTCCCTCCTCATCGTGCTCTTCAACTTCGCCAGAATATTTGTGGTTGTCCATGCAGGTAGCCCCCTCCTCCATGAAGTCCTCTTCAGGGTTGGCGGTTTTGTTTTCATCCTCGTACTCTATTTTTTCAGCCTGAAGGCCCTGGGGTACAGACTTGGCTAAAAAGTTATTGTTCCTCCTGGAGCCTGAGGATTGCCTCGGCTATATCCCCTCCGCTCTCCTCCAGCGCCTTCCTTGCCCTTTCTTCCTCTACACCAGCCTGCTCGGCCACAAACTTTACATCCTCCTCCCTTATGGAGATGTGGCGGGGCTCCCCAATAACCTGATAGCTCTTCTGCTCCATAACCTCTGCTTCAAGGACTACGGGCCTTTTAAAAATGAGGGTGGAGCCGTCCTTTAATTTAAAAATTACTTCATCAACCTCTAACTCCCTTGCCCTCACACCCAGCTGCCTCATGAGGTGGTGGAGGTTCCTCACCCTCCACTATGGCAACCAATCCATTTAACTGTTTCGTCCCACTTACCTCTGCGGGCGCCGGTAGTCTAGCCTGGCAGGACGTCGGCCTGCCACGCCGACGACCCGGGTTCGAATCCCGGCCGGCGCATCACAACTCCACAATAACCTTCTTCTTCCTCCTCCCAAGGATGAATAGTATTATTACGAGGGCAACAAGGAGCACCAGCAGGTAGTGGAGCGGAAGCTCCTTTTTCGTAACCTTTACTTCCTCCTTAAGCACCTGAGGGGGCTGCACCTTCTGCTGGGGAGGCTGGGGAAGCGTTATCTCCTCCCTGCGCTCCTCCCTGGGGGCCTCTTCCTTGATCTCCACTACAGCAAAGTAGGAGAGGGTTGAAACCCTTGCCTCAAATTTGTAGTAGTCATTTTCTTCACCCACATAAAATGTGGGCTCCAGTTTCCACTCGTTTTCTAAGTAGTGGGCCAGACGGACATTCAGGGGGTTTGTGACGGCTGTTTTCTTGACTTTGAATGATATTCTTAATGTTTGGGCAAGCTTCTTTGTTTTTTCATCCACAGAAACATCGAGGTATTTTATTACCTTGGCCTTCCTTGGTGGCTTAATTTTTGGAGGCCTCCTCTTCAAGATGATGATCCTTGCATGTGAGTGGCCGCTCACGGGCCTCTTGGTTACCACTTTTATTTTTTCAACCGCTACGATGGGCTTTTCTGGGCGGTTCGCCTCCTTCCTCTCAGGCACCTTTATCTCCAGGGTCCTCGTGGGCTTGTTTATCTCTACATGGCCCTCAACAACCTCCTCCACAATTTCTTTTGGCACAGTTATTTTGTTCTCCTCTTCCTTCTGCTCCTGGGGAGGGGGGAGGGCGCCACCACCTCCGCCCCCAACTCCTTCCTCGACGCCTGCGCCCGTGGCCACTGTGGGGCATGTGGTGAGCGTAAGGTTGAGCTCCTTCCATGCATCGGAAATAAGGTTGTCCTCCCCCACATCAAAGCACTGACCATTGTCACACACCCTGAATTTTACTGTTCCCCCATTTTCCTCTTCCGTAAGGGAAACAAGGAGGGTGGATGTCTGCCTCCCAGGCCCTCCGAAGGCATACAAGCCGCTGGAAATCTTTACGAGCTCCACCTCCGCCCTTACCTCTCCTCCCACCACAGCCTGGAGTTTTGGGTTTGTGAGGCTACAGGAGGTGTGGAGGTAGCCGTAGTAGCCTGCAGGCAGGATGGGAGGAGTTAGCGCCGCTGCAAGGGATATGAGAAGAAGAAGGAAAAGTTTTCTCAAGCTTGTTCACCCCCATTAGGGTGTTGAGGGCGGCCAGGGCCCTGTGTATACCACTTCGCGCTTGATGTAGACCCAGTACGCCGTGTAGTCCTTGATGGTGGTGAGCTGTTCCACGTTGCCTGTGATGTATGTGCTTGGCGCCTCGAAGAGCCAGCCAGCAATGTCCATGGACATGATGGAGCCAAAGCTGGTATTGGGTGGGTTGAGGGTGTCTACCGTGGCGTTGGCGTTGGCATTTTCCTTCAGCACGGAGATGAGGTTCCAGCCTGGGGAGAGGTTTACCTCCCTGTGCTCCAATGTGTTCTTGTATTTTATTGGGATGGAGATCTGGGCGTTCTCATTGTTCTTTATGTAGTAGGCCCTCAGCGGGTTTATTTCGATGGGATCCACCACTTTCCACCGGCCGTTTTCGTAGGTGTAAATTACTATGTTGTGGTTGTTGAAGATGGAGGCCCAGGCGGAGGTGTCCACCTCCCACTCAAAGGCCACAAACTTGCCCTCATTTGCATCGAGGGTGAGGGTGTAGGCGCCTGCCCTGACGTAAATTCTTCTGGTCTCTGTGACGGTCTCGTTGCCGGCGTTGTCCCTTATGGTGAAGAAGAAGTTGTAGTCGCCGTCAGAGAGGTCAACGCTGCACGTGTAGGTGTTGTTGTCGGTTGAGGAACATTCTGTAGATGTGGAGCCGATGTGGAGGGTGACGCTTGCGACGCCTGTCCTGTCGTCGGAGGCCTGGAGGGAGAAGGTGACGGATGTGGAGGTTATGAGGGCCTCATTGGCTGGGGAGATATTTGAATAGGTGGGGGCCACGGTATCCACGGTGAAGGTTACGCTTTCTTCTGTGGAGTTGCCGGCGTTGTCTGTAGCCTTGATGTAGACGGTGTGGGAGCCGTCGTTGAGCTGGATGATGTAGGACAAGCCGTTTATCTCCTGGTAGTCGCCGTTGTCAACCTTTGCCTCCACCTTCCCCACACCGGAGCCCTCATCTGATAGGTTAAATTCT
>CAYZKO010000061.1:0-3731 GCA_964479315.1 uncultured archaeon | reverse complement strand
TTTTTTCCCTTCTTATAGAGGGCAAGCTCCCCACCCTCCACCATATACTTAAACGTCTCGCCATTTACCACCGCCACACCATATTTTCTGTAAACCACGCCGCTCTGGAGCCTACCATATCTGCTCCTCTCCGTTATCACCACGGGCTTTCCCTCCAGCACGTATGCAAGTTTCTTCATGTCGTTGGCGTGGTGCTGCTTCAAGGCCTCCGCATTACCCAAAATTTTTATTACAAGCACCTCCTCCCCTCTCCTCGCCACTATGTCCACTGACGCCCTCGAGCCCCTGAAGTCTGCCACCCTGAACCCCATCTCCTCAAGGTATTCCCTCATACTATCACGCCGAGGAGGAATGCCAGGAGGGCCATGCCCATGGCCCCCTTTAATATTTTAGCCGACATATCGGCCTCCCCAATGAGCGCAAGGGTGCAGGCCACAATGGCCATGAGGTCGGCGATGCCCATGGGGAGTATGAAGCCGTCCCCCACCATTTCAATGAAAAGGGGGAAGGGGGAGAGGGCCACACCCACCACAATGAGCTGGCACGCTATGGCTATGGCTATGTCCCTCCCAACTATTTTTACGAGCGTGAGCTTCTTGCCCTCGTCCGCCCCCTCGTCCGCGATATCCTTAACAATTTCCCTTGCCCAGTTTACCAGGAAAATAATAACTGCTACTGGCAGGGTCCTAAGCCATTCACCTCTAACACCTCCGTAGACCACCGTCAGGGCCACAAGGAAGGAAACGAGGATGTTGCCCACGTACTTCAGCTGTCTCATCTTCGAAGAATAAAGATAGGAGGAGAGGATGGCTATCAGGGCGAGGATGAGATGGTTCAGTGTGAGGACAACGGCTATTAGGCCTCCAGCAAGGTAGTAAACAACCGCCACAGCCTTACACTGCCTCACACTTACATAACCTTCAGCCACAGGCCTCCCCTTTTTCTTCTTGTCAACATCTACGTCAAAACAATCGTTTATGGCCTGAGCCCCCATGGAGATAAGGGCCGCCGAGAGGGGGGCCAGGAGGTCAAGCTTTCCAGCGATGAGGGAGCCCAGGAGGGCCGCCACAAACACCATGAGGGCGTTGAGGGGTCTGCCGAGCTTGAGGAGGTGGTAGAGGCCCATAACCTTTAATTGGGCCATGGTATTTATTAAGGTTGGGGTTGGCCCATCTTGCTGGGAAGGGGATAAAAATTATTATGCCTGGCCCATCTTTTTCTTCCTCAACCTCCTGGAGCCGCAGCGCCTGCACTTATCCCTGTTCCTGTTGCGGGCCCCGCACTTCATGCAGATGTAGACGTTCTTGAAGAGCCTGGCCTCCGCCTCGGGAAAGCCCATGCCCCAAAGGAGGGGAGGAAAGGTATATAGAGCTAACTGGGCTTACGCCCCTTTCTTAAAGGGTTGCCCCTCTTTATCTTCCCGTGATGAGCCCGCGCAGGACTGAGCCATGATGACGATCTTGAGTGCTGAGGCCCTGCGCAACCCTCATAACGCTTTTAACCCCTACTCGGGCAACCTTAACCCCGTGAGGGAGATAGTCCGCATAGCGGGGACGGACCTCGACGGGCACAAGCCCCTCTGGTATGCCCTCACAGGCGTGAAGGGGGTGGGCATGAATTTTGGAACCATGGTAGCCAAGATAGTGGCAGAGAAATTTAATGTGAGCATCAATACACCCCTCGGCGAGCTCCCCGAGGAGGCAGACGCCTTCATAGAAAGCGTCCTCAAGGATCCCGTCTCCCACGGCATTCCCCCCTGGGCCGTGAACGACCCCAAGGACATCTGGGACGGAAAAGATAAGCATCTGGTGGGAACAGACCTTGACACCCACCTCCGCCTCATAAAGAAGCGGCTCCTCGAGAACGGCTCCAGGAGGGGCTGGAGGCTTGCCAGGGGGCTTAGGGTGAGGGGCCAGAGGACCAGGTCCCACCCCAGGAAGAATAAGATTTCTGTAGTGGGGAGGAAGAGGAAGTGAGAGGGTGAGGCGGCTAAGGAAAAAATGGGTGCGCCCATTCAAGAGGTGGGATAAAAAGAGGATCTTAGAGGAGAGGAGATTGCTCAAGCTCTACTGCCTGAAGAACAAGAGGGAGCTCTGGAGGACCCAGGCGGAGCTCAGGAGGATAAGGGCCTTCGCCAGGAAGCTCCTGCCCCTTTCCGGGGCAGAGAGGGAGAAGAGGGAAAAGGAGCTCCTCGGAAGGCTCTACAGGCTTGGGCTCCTCCCCCAGGACGCCACCCTCGACGATGTCCTTTCCCTCACCGTCCAGGACCTCTTGGAGAGGAGGCTCCAGACGGTGGTGTGGAGGAAGGGGCTCGCCAGGACGCCCTGCCAGGCCAGGCAGTTCATCGTCCACGGCCATGTGTACGTGGAGGGGAGGAGGGTGAGGAGCCCCTCCTACTGGGTGAAGAGGGGAGAGGAAGAAAAAATTACTGTTAGTGAGAAGTTGCTTGAATATGTTCGATCGGAGGTGAAGGCTTGAAGGTGGCCGTCGTCCACATCCTGTCCTCCAAGAACAACACCATAGTCCACGCCACGGACATAACGGGGGCTGAGACCATTGCCATCTCCTCGGGGGGCCAGGTGGTGGACGCAGACAGGAAGAAGAGGACGCCCTATGCCGCCATGAAGGCCACGGAGAAGGTGGCCCAGAGGCTCAAGGAGCTGGGCTTTACCCACGTGGTTGTAAAGGTGAGGGCGCCCGGGGGCAATAAATCAAAAACCCCGGGGCCAGGGGCCCAGGCCGCCATAAAGGAGCTGGTCCGTCAGGGCCTGAAAATAATAAGGATACACGACGTGACCCCCATACCCCATGATGGGACGAGGCGCCGTGGTGGAAGGAGGGGAAGAAGGGTATGAAGGTGGAGCTCCTCTCCCGGGACGAGGAATCTGCCACCTTCCTCATCAAGGGAGCCAACACAGGCCTCATGAATGCCCTAAGGAGGATAGTCATCTCCGAGGTGCCGGTCTTCGCCGTGGAGGAACTTTACATCTACGAAAACGATTCCCCCTTGTGGGACGAGTTCATTGCCCACAGGGTGGGCCTCATACCCCTCAAGGCAGAATACGGGACGTACACGCCCACCTCAGAAGTAATGTTCCAGCTCGACGTGACGGGACCCGCCGTGGTGACGGCGGCCCACCTCAAGCCCTCAGATCCCTCCGTTGTGCCCGTGGATGATAAGATTGTCATAGTGAAGCTCATGGATGGCCAGAGGCTCAGGTTTGACGCCAAGGCAAGGGTTGGAACAGCAAGGGAGCATGCAAAGTTTCAGGCTGGGCTTGCCTCTTATCGCCACGTCTACAGGGTGGAGATAAAGGATGAGGAGGCTGTGAGGAAGGGGGGCGGCGATCCAGCCAAGATAAGGGAGGAGTCCTCCTCCACGGCGGGCCTCTCGGACGCCTCCCTTTCTCTCCTCAAGGATGTGGAGGAGGAGCAGCCTGGGGCTGTAAACCTCTACAAGAACCCCGACCAATTTATTTTCTATGTAGAAACGTACGGGAACCTGCCCCTTCGCGATCTCCTGAGGGCGGCCTTTGATGTGCTGGAGGAGAAAATTAAGGAGGTGGAGGAGGAAATATGAAGAGGACAGGTCCTACAAATCCTCACCTGAGGAGGCTGATCCTGGAGCTTGAGGTGGCTGGAAGGAAGCATGGGGCTATCTGGAAGAGGGCTGCGGAGCTCCTCCAGAGGCCCACGAGGAAGAGGATAGAGGTCAACGTTTCAAAATTTAA
>CAYZKO010000060.1:0-3761 GCA_964479315.1 uncultured archaeon | reverse complement strand
CTTGCTCCTCCCCTCATAGCTTAGAAATTTATTTCTGACGTCTTTGTAGATGGTAGCCACACTTTTATGTATCTCAGCCAGCGGGTGTTTTTTGTCACTCAGATAGCTCTTTACAACCTCTTCGATCACTCCGCCTTCACCCTGGTTATTTTTCTATACTCTCCAGCCTCCATGTATTCTATCTCCGCCCCCGGCTGAAGCCTATCCCGAAGCTCCTCCTCAATGGAGGAGAGGGGAATCTCAAAGGTGTTGTAGTCGTTGAGGTCCATAATTTGCACCTCCTCGGGGGTGACGGAGAGGACCTGCCCCCTTTTCCTATGCATGACGGGCACCTCCACGTCGGCATCTGAAGGCCTCAGGAGTTGCCTCTTCTGGCCGTCAAAAACCCCTACCGCCGTTATCCTTACCTTGGCCGACCCATGTTTCCCAGGAGAAGAAATCTGCACGTCTGTAACCCTGCACACCGCCCCATCTATGACGATCCACTGCCCCTTCTTTATACGCCCGGCCTTCTCAAACTTGATCTCCAGCTCCCCCATCTCCTCACCTCCATTTTAAGCCTTTCGCCCCTTATGAACCCAATGAAGCTGCCCTCCGGCACCCCACTCCTTAAAGGTGAAAAGGTTAAAAGCGATGGCGTTGCCATCCTCTCAAAATTACCTAAGTCCTTTAACGGCTACATAGCTGTAACTGGTATGGGTAGCGACGGGATGGAAGAAGGGCTCTTCCTTGTAGATTCAGGAAAAATAACACACGTCTCCTACCTTCACCTTAAGTATCCCATCATTATACGGGGGGACGAAGCCCTCAAGCTGGCCCTCAACGTTTTTAGAACGCAGGGCGCCAACATGGACGCCGTCGAGTTCACCATCCAGAAGCTCAGGCTCACCGCCTCCTTCAACGCCGACGCTAAACTTAAAGAACCCATCCCCCTTCTTAATCTCCCAAAACACATACCCAAGGAGTACGATGGCTCCCACGTGGAGGGCATAAGGGAGCGCTACAGGATGAGGGTAAAGGAGGGGCTGGGGCTGATAGGATGAAAATATTAAAGTACCTCCTCCTTGGGGTCCAGGAGGTTGCGAGGGAGCTCGGAATACTTAAGAGCATTGTGAGGAGGAAGATTTCCGGCAGGGCCCTGGAGCTTGTGAGACAGCTCCACCAACTACGCGCCATAGCACTCCTCACTGCCCAGGGCCACGTGCTCAAGGCCTCAGGAAGCCTCCCCGATGTGGCCCCTGTGCTCCCCGCCCTCGACGTGGGAAATGGGGTAGTAGTAAAGACGAGGGAGGGCTGGCTGGCCCTTACCAAGAGCGATGACGCCGTCATCGCCGCCCTCTACCCCTACATGCCCGATGCCGTGGACCTCTGGCTCCTGGAGAGGGATGTGAAGCGCTATGTGTGGGGGATAACATGGGAAAAATAATATCTGTTGGTTCTGGAAAGGGTGGTGTGGGCAAGACCACTGTGGTGGCAAACCTGGGGTGCGCCATGGCTAAGTTTGGAAAGAGTGTCCTCCTTGTGGACGCCGACATAGCCATGGCCAACCTCGGCATGTTCTTTGGCCTCCACTCAGCCCCCATCACCCTCCACGACGTGCTTATAGAAAATATTGATATACACGATGCCATGTACGACGGGCCAGTGAAGGGTCTAAAAATAGTTCCGTCCGGCCTAACACTCTCCGCCTATAGGAGGGCAGACCCAGAAAAGATACAAAATATTGTAGGGTCTGTGGCAGACGAGTTTGACTACGTGCTCGTGGATGTGCCTGCAGGCATTGGCTCCTCCGCTAAGGCTGCCCTTGCAGCCTCCCAAGAAATTATAATAGTGACAGCTCCCTTCAATGCCGCCCTCGTGGACGCCATGAAGATGAAGATGACTGCGGAGCACATGGGGATAAAGCCCATGGGGGCTATAATAAATCTAAGGAGGAATGAGCCCTGGGAGGCAAAGAAGGATGAGGTAGAATCTTTCCTCGAGATGAAAATACTTGGAGAGATACCCGAGGATCCCGAGGTGAGGAAGACCCTCCACATGAAGCATCCCCTACCTGTGGTGGTGAGAAAGGAGGATTCTCCAGCTGCCCAGGCCTTCATGGAGATTGCGGCAAGGATGACGGGCAAAACTTATGTGAAGAGGAAGAAGGGCTTACTGGAGAAGCTCATGTCGATATTCAGGAGGCGATAAAATGGATTTAAGGGCAAGGCTGCTTGATATGGATGCAGATAAATTTGTTGCTGTTTTGAATGAACAAACGGCCAAGAACATGGGCCTTGCCCCCGACAGCCGCGTGGAAATTTTCTACAAGGACAGATCCGTTGTAGCCATCCTTAACACCTCCAAAAGATTTATAAAACCTGATGAGATAGGCCTGTTGGTGGATGTTAGCCAAGAGCTTGGCATAAGCAGGGAAGATATGGTGGAGGTTTTTCCTGGAGAGCCGCCGAGGAGCATTGAGGCCGTGAGGAAAAAGATTTTCGGGAAAAAATTGACCAAGGAAGAGATAAATACAATAATAGAGGATATAATGAGGGGGGCGCTGTTTCCCGCCGAAGCCTCCGCCTTCATTGTTGCCTGCCAAATAAACGGCCTCGATATGGAGGAAACAGTCCACCTCACCCATGCAATAGCCAACAGCGGGAATACTGTAAAATTTAGTGGGGAGGTGGTGGATAAGCACAGCATTGGTGGCGTCCCAGGCAACAGAATAACTTTTATCTTCGTGCCCATCATGGCCTCCCTCGGCTTTAAGGTCCCCAAGACCTCCTCAAGGGCCATTACCTCCCCCTCGGGAACCGCCGACACCATGGAGGTGTTGGCAAACGTTAATCTAACGGTGGAGCAGATAAAAGAAATAGTAGAGAGCGTGGGGGGTGTTATAGCCTGGGGTGGTGGTGCAGAGATTGCCTCCGCCGACGACAAACTCATACAAATAAGGAGACCCCTGAGACTTGACCCCCTGGGCATGGTGCTCGCCTCCATAATGGCAAAGAAGGTGGCCGTCTCGTCAAAATACGTTGTGCTCGACCTACCCGTGGGGCCTGAGGCCAAGCTGAGGTCCTTTGAAGAGGCTAAGAGGCTGGGAAATCTTTTCAAGGAGATCGGGAAGAGGCTCGGCATAAAAGTTGTCCCCTTCGAGTCCAATGGGATACAGCCCATTGGGAGGGGCATAGGCCCAACACTTGAGGCCATAGACATCTTAGAAACCATAGGGGGCAGGGGCTCCAAGGATCTCCTGGAGAAGGGAATTTCCATAACTGCGCGGCTCCTCTCTGTCCTAAGGAAAATACCGCTTGCAAGGGCAAAGAAAATAGCTTTGGAACAAATAAGGAGCGGCCGTGCTGAGAAAAAATTAAGAGAAATAATTGCAGCCCAAGAGGGAGACCCCCACGTGAAGCCAGAGGACCTCAAGCCAGGCAAGTACTTTGAGGATGTGGTGGCTCCCCGGGAGGGAAGGGTTGAATACATTTCCAACGGCATTATATCGAGGATGGCCCGCTATGCAGGGGCCCCCACAGACAAGGGGGCGGGCATATGGCTGCGCGTAAAAATGGGAACGAGGGTGAAGAAAGGAGAAGTCCTTTACACGGTGTACTCCTCCAGCAAGAGAAGGCTGAGGGCGGCTCTGGAGGTGGGCGAGGCAGTAAAAATAAAGTGAGGAAGTATTTGATGCTAAAGTCCAAGTATTTGGAGGCTGTGCTGACAGGCAAGAAGCGTATCAGCATAAGGAGGAGGACGCGGCTAAAACCGGGAGACCT
>CAYZKO010000059.1:0-3784 GCA_964479315.1 uncultured archaeon | reverse complement strand
CGCTGGGGTGGAGGAGGTTGGGTAGGAGCTTGAGCTTGGCCTCCACTTCCTCCCTCAGCCTCCTCTCCTCCTCCTCAAGCTCCTCCACCCTCTTGGATACCTCCGCCGCCCTCTTCTTCAGCTCCTCAGCCCTCCCAGGCTCCTCCTTCAAATATTTCCCTATCTCCTTTGAAAGCCTGTTCCTCTCTGCCCTAAGGGCATTGAGTTCCTTGAGGAGGGAGCGCCACTTCTCGTCAAGGGATTTTATTTCATCGACAAGGGGGAGTAGCTCCTCCATATATCTTTTCTTCAGCACTTCTTTTATTTTCTCGTGCTCCTCCCTTATGAGGCGTATGTCTATCACGCCTTCACCTCCTGGAAAGGATATAGGCGGCGCCAAGAATAAAAGCTATTCCCACCACAAGGGGGAGAACATTCCTCTCCCCCTCCACTTTACCCTCAAAGGGACACGCCCCCACCATCCCCCTCACCACGAAAGGGGCGTTCCCGTCGAAGAAGTAAAACATTCCCTCCTTATTGAAAACAAGCCTCCCGTTTGAGGAAATGTCCCTAATGTAAGCTGGCTTCCCATTCACCAAAATCTTTAATTTTCCTCCCACCTTCCTCCCCTTCCTCACCACATCCTCAAATACTACTCTCACATCACACCCCTCTAACCTCACCACCTGGGGCAGCTCCACGGGGGGCGCGTTGGCCTCCACCCGGTAGTGGATGGTGACGATCTCCCCCTCTGTGGCCACAAGCCAGAAGACGAGGGGGTCAAAATTAAGAACGTTGAAGCCGTTGAGGTCTGTCCCCTTTGGGAGGCGCTCCTCCACGAGGTATGTGCCCTCCCTGAGGTCCAGGTAGATGTCCACTTTGTAAGTGTTGCCCTCCCTGCCCACCACCTTCAGCACGTCCCCGTACTCCGTTCTGGCCCTTAGGACGTTGCTCTCCTGTGTTATGTGGGCCACGGCCTCCAGGGGGTCCTCTACTCTTGGAGGAATTATTTTATAGACAAAGTAAGATTGTGTTTTGATGGAGGCGAGGGCGTTCTCCTCTGGAAGGGGTGTGTGGTGCTCTATGACGACGGTTTGGCCAAGCACGAGGGGGAGGAGGAGGAAGAGGAGATAGTTCATCGTCGTTGAGGGAGGCGTAACCTTTTAAAAGAGAGGGCGCAGGGAAAGGGCATGACCCACGTCATCCTCGTGGATGAGGAGGACAACCCCGTGGGGGTTATGGAAAAGATAGAGGCCCACAAGAGGGGTGGCGTGCTCCACAGGGCCTTCTCCATACTTATCTTCAATGACAAGGGGCAGCTCATGCTCCAGCTAAGGGGAAGGAAGAAGTACCATGCAGGTGGGCTCTGGACAAATACTGTCTGCTCCCATCCGAGGCCGGGGGAGGACACGCTGGCTGCAGCCCACAGGAGGCTTGTGGAGGAGATGGGCTTTGACACGGAACTTATGGAGGTGGGCTCCTTCATCTACAGGGCAGAGGTGGGCAACGGCTTGACAGAATACGAATACGATCATGTGATCGTGGGCTTCTACAACGGGGAGCCCAAGCCCAATCCGGAGGAGGCGGACGGATGGAAGTGGATGGACTTCGTGGACGTGCTGGAGGATGTGGAGAGGAGGTCGAAAATTTATACCCCCTGGTTCAGGATAATGCTTGAGAAAATGGGGGAGGAAATTTTGAGAAGGATATAGCAAGGGTTAAATATCAGGAAGGACTTATGGAGGTGTGGCGCTCCACCACATCACCGTGAGGGTGGCTGTGCCCTCCTCCGTGAAGATTGAAAAAATAGCTGGGTGGAGAATGAGCAAGGAAAATACCCATGTCACAACTTACGTTCCAGTAAAAATAGAATTGCCGGGCTTTGTGAAAGTAAAGGCCGTTGGTGAGCTGTCGAGAAACGTATCAAATATTATAGAAGGTATTAAAGGGAGGGTAAGTGTCCCCTCGATAGTGGAGGAGGCGAAGCGGCGGGGGGAGGACCCCTGGAGGGTATTGGGCAGTGTGCTGGGGCTACCGAGGGAATCCGCCGTAGCGGTCTACTTCGCCCACAAGGAGCCCATAAATGAAATTTTGCAATCTCTACACCCCGATATGGGGAGGCTCTTTGCCGCCATAGATGAATACAAAAGAAGACCTGGACAAGAAACTTTTAAGGAGATGGTAAAGGAGATTGCCAGGGTGAGGGGCCTGCAGGAGGACAGGAAGAGCATTGCCAACCTCGCTCACCTCTCCCTCACCACTCCAGAAAAATTTAAAATACTCAAAAACATCCTGGACGCCAGGAGCATCCTCTTAGAAAATTATGTTAAGGCATATCGTTCCCTCGGGAAGGATCTCGCCAACATCCTGGGCTCAAGCCTCCTTATCAAGCAATTTCCCTCCCCCAGGGAGCTCCTCCACCAGGTGCTTTCCCTGGCCCTCATCAAGCAATATTTAGAGGAGGGTGTAGAGCCTCCTAATAAATTCCACGAAAGGGAGGTGGAGAAGAGGAAAAACATAAAGGGGGTGCCCCTCAGGATCGTCACGAGGAAGAGAGAAATAAACTACAGGTTTGAACATATAAAGGAGGTAGGGGAGCTTCTGGAGAAGGCTCTCCGGCCCAAGGACCTAAAAAATAAAATTGAACTCATGGAGAAGATCCTCAAGGACGAGCGCCACCGCCGCGCCCTGCTCTTCCTCCTCTCCCACAGGCTTGTTAGGAGGAGCCGCAGCACCCCCATAACGATCTACGAATTCAAAAAACTGTCCAAAGACCTATCCACGGCGGAGAGGGAGGTGGAAAAACTTGTGGAATGGCTGAAGAAGAGGGTGGGGGAAGGGGCAGAGATAGAGGCGGAGATAAGGATGGTCAACCCCTAAAAACCTTGCCCATCCTCATGGCGTGTGGGGGCCCGTAGCTCAGCGGTAGAGCGCCCGCCTTGCGAGCGGGAGGCCCCGGGTTCGAATCCCGGCGGGTCCACTCCAAAATGGATCGTCTTCGACATGATGGGGGTCCTCTACCCCCAGGAGCACATCATCAGCCACGCCCTGAGGGACTTCCTGAGGCGGAAGGGCATAGAGCCGGACATAAGGGTTCTGAAGAGGGTTTACAATAAGTACAAGGTTGGAAAGATTAGTAATAAGAAGCTTAGAAGCGTTCTACCGAAGAAGTGGGAGATGGAGTTCCTTTACTGGCTGAAGAAGCGTGAGGAGGCCAAAAGTATTTTGCTGGAGCTCAGGAGGAGGGGCTACAGGCTTGGCGTCATAACAAATTTACCTCGCCTGTGGGGAAGGGTGTTGCTCAAGCGCCTCGGTGTGCCCGTGGATGTGGCAGTGATATCGGGGGAAGTGGGCGTGGCAAAGCCCCATCCCCTCATATTTAAAATCTTTCTCGAGCGCTCCGGTGCAAAGCCGGAGGAGTGCATTTACATAGATGATAAATCAAACAACGTTGAGACAGCGAGGTCCCTTGGCATGAAGGCCATAACGTTTGTGGGTGAGTGGAGCGATGGGTGCGTGAGATCGCTCCATGAAATTAAGGAGTTCTTGTTCAGCCCCAGGGCTTAGGCTTTTAAAGGAGGGGCTCTGAATCTTTCGGTGGCAGGTAGCCCTGAGGTGGAGCTCCGGGGCTTGGTCACTGGAAAGAGGCTGGGAAAGGGGCCCCTCTGGCTCGTGGTGCCCCAGGAGGGGCACACCCCTGTGGAGGACAGAAAAATTCTGATAAAGCCGTTAAAGAGGATAGCTCCAGCTGCCTTCCTCGTGGAAATACGTCCGCCCAGGGGATCAAGGAAGGGGATCAGGGCGG
>CAYZKO010000058.1:0-3785 GCA_964479315.1 uncultured archaeon | reverse complement strand
AGTCCGCTACTTCCTCAAGCTCCTCAGGAACGTGGAGGCCAATGCGGAGGCCAAGGGCCTGCCCCTGGAGAGGCTCAGGATCGTCCACGTGTGGGTTGGCAAGGGGCGCAGGCGCCTCAGGCGCCAGCCCAAGGGCATGTGGAGGTTGAGGAGGTCCAAGGCAACCCATGTGGAAGTGGTGGTAGCATGATAGAGCGGGAGTTCATCAAGGAGGCCAAGACGTCCTATTTCATAAAGGATTTCCTTAGGAGGCAGCTCCGGGACGCCCTCATATCCAAGATAGAGGTCATAAAGACCCCCCTCATGACGAGGATTATTATTTATGCCGCCCGCCCAAGCCTCGTGATTGGCAAAAAAGGTTCGAGGATAAGGGAGATAACAGAGGAGATAAAGAGGCGCTTTGACCTGCCAAACCCACAGATCGAAGTGGTCCCCGTCGAGAATCCCACCCTTGATGCCCAGGTGCAGGCAGAAAAAATAGCTCTCGCCATAGAGAGGGGCACTGCTTGGAGGCCCCTCCTCAACTCCACCCTCCGCCGCATCATGGAGGCAGGCGCCGTGGGCGCCGAGCTCATTGTCAAGGGCAAGCTTGGGGCCAGGAACGCCAAGGCCCAGAAGGGAAGGGTATACGCGGGCTATATGAAGAAGGTGGGCGATCCCGCTAAGCTCGTGGACGTGGGCTTTGCCGAGGCCTATACAAAATGGGGCATTGTTGGTGTGAGGGTGAGGATCGTTCGTCCAGGCACCCGCTTTCCGGATCAAATTAGTGTGCCGGAGGTAGATGTGAATGAAGGCCAAGGAGCTCAGGGGGAAGTCGACGGAGGAACTGAGGCAGCTCCTTCTTGACCTGGAGGCGGAGCTCAGGAGGCTGAGGTCTCAGGTGGCTGCGGGGCTCAGGCCAGACAATCCCGGAAGGATCCGGGCCATTAGGAGGGATATTGCCAGGATCAAGACCATCCTGAGGGAGAGGAATGAGGGGTTGTGAGTTCTCCCCTCTGACGCAAGCCTTAAAAAGATGTAGAAGGAAATAAGGTGGGGGGACAAGGAGCGTGTCGAATATAGATGAGGTGTTTGGCCTCCCCGAGGAGCTCATAGATACAGAGGCCTTCTCCAAGGAGCAGCTGAGGCTCAAAATACGTGTTGATAAGAGAAAATTTGGCAGGGCGGTGACCATTATAACAGGCTTTGACGACTCCATCGACGTGAAGGCCCTGGCCAAAAGACTAAAGAAGAAGCTTGGCTGTGGCGGAACAGCCTACGACAACACCATAGAGCTGCAGGGCGACCATAGGAAGAAGATCAAGCAGCTCCTGGTGGAGGAAGGTTTTAAAGAAGAAAACATAGAAGTTCTATGATGGCAAAGCGCAAGCGAGGGGGCCTTGCCAGGGGTAGTGGTGCCTACAACCTCTTCCTCAAGCTCGGCCTCTTCTCAGAGGATGCACGTAAGAGGAGGAGTGTGGAGGAAAAATTATTAAAGCTTTTTGGGGTTGGGAGGGAAATTTTTGGAGAGTTGAACAGGAAGGATAAGCTGGCGGCATCTCACAAAATTTATCATTATCTCATAAGGGGGGAGGGCGAGGTTGGGAGGAGGAAGAGGAAGATGATGGAGCTCCTGGTGAGGGGCGTGGACCTCTCTGAGGTGGAGGAGAAGGCTAAAAATATAGATATCGACCACAAGCCCTTCCCTCCCCCAGGCGAGACACGTCCCTACCTTGTTGTGGCCCGCGACTTCCTTGAATCAACCCCTGAGGCTCTCCCCTTCCTCTTCCTTCCAAAGGACCACGAGGACCGCGAAAAACTTCGAGAACTTATTGAAAAATACTATAGGGAGCATAAGGAGAGAATTAATTTGCTGATCGGATCGAAGGTGACCGAGGAATCCTTCAGTAGGTCCATGCTGAAAATCCTGGAGGAGATAGTGCAAGAATATATGCATCCCGAGGTGTATGATATTTTAAGGGCAATGCTGGGCCATGTGAGAGGCCTGAAAAGGTCTAATCGGGGGTTAAAATATGGGGGATATGAAATTAAACTTTTCGGAGAGGATTTGGAAAAGGGCTTTTCCATGAGCTACTGGCTGGCCACGGGCTACTGCCCCCGGTGCGGCATGCTTCTATACAAGCCTGAGTGCCCCTCCTGCGGCTGGCGGGCCTCGCAGCCCATCGCCTATCCCCTCAGCAGGGAGCTCAAGCCCCTTGGTTACCTCGAAAAAAGAGGGGAGAAGAACAATCCCAATGCACCCCTCGCCCTCATCAGGGTGGGCGCTAAAGAGCCTAAAAAAGAATTGCTCACGCTAAATCCCTACCATCCCGTGGCCCGCTACCTCCTCAAGGCCCTGAAGAGCAAAAGGTTGGAGGCATACGTGAAAAATGAAAAAGTTTACTACAAGGTGAAGGTGGATGATGAATCCAAAGAATTTGATCCTGCATGAACTTATAGGCCTTGAAGTGGCGGTGCTTTCCCACAGCGATCCAAGCCTTGTGGGCCTCAGAGGAAAAGTTGTTGACGAGACGCTCAACCTCCTCGTTGTTGAAACCCCGAGGGGCGAGAAGAAGGTTCCGAAAAAATACGGTGTATTTGCCTTTAAGGTGGGGAGCAAGTGGACTGTTGTTAGATGGGAAGAAATATTATTTAGACCGTGGGAGAGGCCGAAAAGGGCCTATAAAAAATACCTTCGCAGGAGGCCCCCCGTATTCAAAAGCCTTGAGGAGGCGGCAGCCTCCCTCTCCCCCTGGAACCCTCCAAACCTATAAAAACCTAACGCAGCCCCTTACTCCAGGGGTCAGCAATCCCCGGTGGTGCCATGGCCAGAACCATTGTGATCGGTGGAGAGGTCCTTGAGGCCCCCAGCGTCCAGTGTGACGACAAAAAATGCCCTTACCACGGCAACGTAACCGTAAGGGGGCAGATATTTGTGGGGAAGGTCATCTCCGACAGAATGCAGCGCACAGTCACCATCCTCAGGGAGGGCGTCCGCTACGTCCCCAAGTATGAGCGCTACATGAGGGTTTCCTACAAGCTCCACGCCCACAATCCCCCCTGCATCAACGCCAAGGTGGGGGATATTGTGTTGGTGGGGGAGACGAGGAAGCTGGCGAAAACAGTCTCCTTCGTAGTGCTTAAAATTTTAAAGAGGGGTGAAGGCTCTTGAAGGCCGTGGGCTCCTCCATCACCAAGGGCATCCAGGTGGGCACTTACCTTGTGTGCGCCGACAACACGGGCGCCAAGGAGCTAAAAATGATAGGCGTCATAGGGTACCACGGAAGAAAAAGGAAGAGGCCCGAGGCAGGTGTCGGCGACATCATCATAGCCTCCGTCACCAAGGGAACCCCCGAGTGGAAGGGGAAGGTTGTGAAGGCCGTTGTCATACGCCAGAAGAAGGAGTTCAGGAGGCCTGACGGCATGAGGGTAAAATTTGAGGATAATGCTGCAGTGCTTGTAAACGATAAGGGGGAGCCCCGCGGTTCAGAAATAAAAGGTCCTGTGGCAAGAGAGGTTGGAGAGAGATTTCCGAAAGTAGTAAGAATAGCCTCGGTGGTAGTATGAGCTCCCAGCCAAGGAAGCAGAGGAGGAACCTCTTCAGGGCCCCCCTCCACAGGCGCCAGAAGATGGTGGCGGCCCCCCTCTCCCCTGCCCTAAGGAAGGAGCTCGGCCGTCGCTCCCTCCCTGTCAGAAAAAACGATACTGTAAAGATCTTGCGAGGAAAATTCAGGGGACACACGGGAAAGGTAATTAGAGTGTCCCTCAAAAAGCTCCGCATCTACGTGGAGGGGGCCACCGTGAAG
>CAYZKO010000057.1:0-3812 GCA_964479315.1 uncultured archaeon | reverse complement strand
CGAGCCAGGTCAAAGGGGGCGGACTTAAGATCCGCTGGGTTAGTCCCTGCGCGGGTTCGAATCCCGCCCCCCGCATCCTCGGTGAAAACATGAGGGTGCTAGAAAAGAAAATATTATATGATGCTGGATGGTTTGAAGTGGTATCTAAGAAAATAGACTTAGGAGGAAAAATTGTAGAATGGACCCTTCCCTCAGTAAAAACAGACGCTGTTGTAATAGTACCCTATGACGGAAAGAGGGTGTTCCTTGTGGAGGAGTGGAGGGCCTCCGTGGAGGATTATGTGTTGCATCTCCCCATAGGGGGAGTGGAAAAGAGTGCCTCTAGAGATAAAATTATTGAGCAGGGTAAAAGAGAGCTTGCCGAAGAACTAAAACTTACAGCCAAACAATGGACCTTTCTCTTTACTGTTCCCTCCCTGGAGAGGATCGAGGTGACCATGCACTTCCTCCTCGCCCAGGACTTGGAGGCCGTCAACTCCCCCTACGACGGAGACGAGGCCTTCACCATAAGGGCTGTTAAAAGTTTTGACCCCTCTTCACTCCTCCTACAGCTCCTCAAAGGACAATTTTACACTACCATGCCCACCGTGGTGGGGCTCTTTGCCCTCCACTATCTTACCCACTCCCTATAAACCCTTCTGCTCTACCTCCCCTGTGGCCCGGTTAGGTTTGTGGGAGGCTGTGGCCATTGGAGTGGGGGGCATGATTGGTGGAGGAATTTTTGCAGTCCTGGGGCTTGCCATAGAGACGTCTAAGTATGGGGCTCCTCTTTCCTTCCTCTTTGCGGGCCTTGTGGCTGCCTTGACGGCCTATTCCTACTCAAAACTATCATTAAAATATCCGTCCATGGGAGGAACCGTGGAATTCCTTGGCATGGCCTTCCGCCACGGCTTTTTCGTGGGCAGTCTCAACCTCCTTCTCCTCCTGAGCTACATCATTATGCTCTCCCTCTACGCGTACGCCTTTGGGAGCTACGCCTCTGCTCTCCTGGGCGGTGGCGAGCACCTTAGACACCTCTTTACATCGGCTGTTATAATAATTTTCGCAGCACTTAACCTTATGGGTAGCGAAGCTGTGGGTAGATCAGAGGAAGTCATAGTTTTAGCAAAAGTGTTGATACTTTTAGTGGTCGTACTAGCCGGTATAGGCTTTATAAAGATTTATCCCATATCCTCACCCCCACTTAATATAATTTCTGGTGGCATGCTAATATTTCTTGCCTATGAGGGCTTTGAATTGATCGCAAACGTATCCCCAGAGGTAGAAAAGCCCAAGAGGAATATCCCCCTAGCCTTCTACATCTCCGTAGCCATCGTAACAGCCCTTTACGTCCTCATCTCCCTTGTGGTGCTGGGAGCCCTACCCCTTGAAAGTATTATAAAGAAAAGGGACTATGCGCTGGCGGCTACCGCCCAGCCCCTCCTTGGAAATTTAGGTTTCCTCTTGGTGGTCTTTGCTGCCCTACTCTCTACCGCCTCCGCCATCAATGCGACCATCTATGGGAGCGCCCGCATAGCCTATACCCTTGCCATGGAGGGCGAGCTCCCCACTCTCTTTAAAAAATCCTGGAGCAGCCCCGCTGAGGGGGTACTCTTTGTTACCCTCATGTCCCTCCTTATCTCAAATTTAGTAAGCCTGAAGGGGATATCGACGGCAGGCAGCGCAGGCTTCTTATTGATTTTCGCCGCCGTAAACGCCGCTGCCTTCCTCTTGCGCAAACAAATTGGGGCCAATGGAATAATAACCTTTACCGGACTCCTTCTATGTATTTTCTCCTTCCTCGTTCTTCTCCTTCATCAGTTCATGGAGGAGCCGGCCAGTGTGGTCTTCTTTGCCACACTCCTGGGCTTCTCAGTGATTATCGAGGCGGTAGCTCGCCTTGTGGGCCGCAAAAGACTCAGTCTGACCTTCTGGAGAGAATAAACTTTATTTCTTCTGGGTGTAGCCACATCTGCCACAGTAGTAGCGGTCGCCGTGGTCCGCCATGAAGACGCCAGGGCCGCAACGGGGGCAGAAGGGCCTATTTCTGACGAGCTTACCCTCCTTTATGGTGTAGAATTTCCATTTCTTACTGGGACTGTGCTTTGCCATCTTCCATCACCCCATTCCTTATTAGTATATATTTCGGCTCCACAGCCCTCATAACCCTCTCATCCTTGTAGATGAAGACTTCCGCGTAAAAAGTTCTGTCGCCTGCCCTTCCCCAAATTTTCTTTACAACCGTAAGTGAAGGATCGGCGCCCAGGGAAGCTGAAACGTAGTTCCTAACTTCTGTACGGCTGGGCGTGCTCTCCGATTTTATTTCCAGCCTTACCTCCTCCCTTGAGAGCAAGGGGTTGTCCCTCCTTTCCACAATATTTACTTCCATGCTTTCACCTCGCAATGGCGACGGCATACCTTCCAGCATATTTTATTTCCATTTTCCTTGCCACCTCTGACCTTTCGGGATCCACCACAATGATCATCCCCCTCCAAAATTTAGTAAAGGATGTGCCACCACATACAGGGCACTTCTTCTCCTCCAGGGGGACGAGATACTTACAATTTCTGCACGCCTTAAGCTTTTCCATTCTCCCCCTCCCTTAGCCATTCTATTTTGCCCAGGCCCGGCTGCCTCATGGTGAGGCCCACCTTGGAGTCCGCCACACTCTCCTTTAATGAAACGGTTACTACTCTCACCCTTACCTTGTCCTTCATACCAACGCTTTTACCTGTTTCCTTGCCGATAAAGGCGGGGATGGAGGGATCATATCTTACAAAGTCGTCCATAATTTGCGACATGTGCACAAGCCCGTCCATGGGCCCTATCCTCACAAAGAGGCCAAACTCCGCCACATCTGTGACAATGCCGTCCACAACCTCCTGTAGCTCTGGTTTGAATACAAGGACGTCGAAGACGGCATCTACAAAAATGTTGGGGTCCCCAGGGACTATTTCCGCCTTGCCTATCTCCTTTACATCTGTAACAGCCACCACCACCCCAATATCTTCATCTACTTTGCCCTCTAAATCTTCCTTGAGCTGTTGAATTACAGCAGCCCTTAGGTCGCCCCCCAGCTTGGAGGGGGGAATGGCCACGGAGTCCCTGAGGGTATAAATATAAAACATGCTAACCCTCCTTCTCCTTGAAGCGCTTAATGGCCTCCATTATTATTTTCTTGGCCTCTTCTGCCCCCTTGAAGTCCCTAACCTTGACCCACTTGCCCGGCTCGAGCTCCTTGTAGTGCTCGAAGAAGTGTTTTATTTTATTAAGTGTAGCGTCTGCGCAGTCACCTACGTCTTTGATCTCTTCCCACATGGGGTCAAGCTTCTTGACCGGAACTGCCAGAAGTTTTTCGTCCATACCCTCCTCATCCTCCATAATGAGGACGCCTATAGGCCTAGCCCTTATGACACTCCCTGGCACCACAGGCTCCCGGGAGAGGACGAGCACATCCACAGGATCCCCATCCTCAGCCAGCGTCTGGGGAATGAATCCATAGTTTGCGGGGTAGCTCATGGCAGTGTAGAGGAAGCGGTCCACAAAGATTACACCACTCTCGTGGTTCACCTCATATTTTATGCTGCTCCCCTGTGGTATCTCTATGACCACATAAATATCTTCCGGCGGGTTCTTGCCAGCTGGCAGGTCCTTCCAGAGGTTTACCATGGTTCCCACCCCTCCAAACGGGCGTAGAAAGGGTTTAAAACGAAACGCCGCCTACACCCCTCTCCTCAATAGAGCAGCCACCACCGCCTCCACCATCTCAACCTCCTTGAAGTAAACAAATTCGTCGGGCCCGTGGGGATTGTTCTCCCTCCTTATGGTGCCA
>CAYZKO010000056.1:0-3832 GCA_964479315.1 uncultured archaeon | reverse complement strand
CCGCCTTTTCCCTCACCACCAAGGCCCAGATGTATAGGATAAGGAAGTGGCACAAGAGGGCCACGGTTTCTACCTCCATGGAAAGAAACCTTGCGGTGGCCCTGAACGAGATAAGAAAGATAGGGTCCTATCTGAGCCTCCCCGAGGGCATCCTAGAGGAGGCGGCCGCCCTCTATAGGAAGGCAGTGGAGAAGGGGCTCATAAGGGGTCGCCTCATTGAGGCGGTGGTTGCCGCCATAATTTACGCCATCTGCAGGATCTACGGCATACCGAGGACGCTGGACGAGATTGCAGAGGCGTCCGGACTGCCCAAGAAAGATATAGGGAGGACATACAGGTTCCTCGTCAACGAGCTTAACCTAAAGGTGCCCCTTACAAACCCCATCTACTACGTTCCAAAATTTGCAAGCGCCCTTAACCTTTCGGGCGAGGTGCAGGAGGAGGCCATAAGGATACTCCAGAGGGCCATTGAAAAGGGCCTCCTCTCGGGCAGGGGTCCCACCGGTGTGGCCGCCGCCGCCGTCTACATCGCAGCTCTCCTCAAAGGGGAGAGGAGAACCCAGAAGGAGGTGGCAGAGATCGCCGGTGTGACAGAGGTCACCATAAGAAACAGATACAGGGAGCTTAAGAGCGAACTAAATCTTCCCGTCAGCGCCTAAAACCTTGCTCTCCTTCTTAATTTTAATTTTGATGCCACCTTCTCCTGGAGATGCTCGAGGCGAGGCAGACTCCTTGCCATGGCCCAGTTTTCCCGCATAAATTTAATGAACCTACGTATCATATCCTGTAAGCCTTCGTCTCTAATATGTTGGAGGAGTTCTGGCTTAATTACAACTTTATGACCAGCAATCTCAACCTCATAATTTTTCTCAGTCCTTAGGGTATTGAGGAGGCGGGCAGTTTCCTCCACAGGCAGAGGCTTGATGCTTCCGCGCAGTTGGGGTGTGGAGACGGAGATGTAGGTGGGCCTCCGGGGCCCAATTTCTATACTCACGCGGCTGTTGCCCCCTTCAAATACGAGGTAGTGGGCGTTGCCCCTCCTCTCTTTCCTTACGAGCTTGAGGCTGAGGATATTGCCCTCGGGCGTGCGGACCTCGATCACATTAGTAACTGGGCGAAAGTGGTTAAAAACGTTGGAGCCTGTGGAGGAGGAGCTCCCTCACCCTTCTTGCATCCGCCCTTCCCCTCGTTCTCCTCATCACCTCACCTATAAGCCTGTTCAGGGCAGCCTCCTTACCCCTCAAATAATCCTCCACTACCTTTTTATTTTCCTTGATGACTTCCTCCACTACAGCCTCCACATCAACCCCTTCCATCTCCAACAGCTCCCTGTAGGGCCTTCCGTCCAGGAGGGCCCTGAGGGCCTCCACCGCCACCTCCTTTGTGATCCTTCCCCCTGCCCAGGCCTCCGCAATCTCCACCAGCCCTTCCCTCCTTTCCACGTCCTTAAACCTAAGACCCCTATAATTGAGCTCGCCCCTAAGCCTGTCCACAAGGAAGCTTGCCCAAAACCTCGGATCGAATCGGCCCACATGTTCCTCATAAAAATCTGCAAATTCTTTTTCTATGATGAGGGCATGGGCTGTCCCCCGCGCCAGTCCAAACTCCTTGACAAATCTTTCTTCCCTCTCCCAAGGCAGCTCTGGCATCTCCCTCCTTACCTCCTCCACCAGGGGACCCACCTCGATGGGGGGAATGTCAGGGTCGGGCATATATCTGTAATCCTCCTCTGTTTCCTTGGTTCTCAGCGCCACCGTGATCCCCCTTGCCTCATCCCAGTGACGCGTCTCCCTCTCTACGCCCTTCCCTTCCTCAAGGAGCCTCCTCTGCCTTACAACCTCATACCTCAGGGCCTTCTTCACGCTCTCCACAGAATTAATATTTTTTATCTCTACACGCTCTCCTCCAGGCATAGAAATATTTGCATCAACCCTAAAAACTACGGAGGGGTTTAGAACAACGTCGAGGTATGTAAGGAGGAGGTGTAGACGTCTAAGGAACTCCTCCGCCTCCTCAGGGGAGCCCATGTCCGGCTCTGTGACGATCTCCACAAGTGGGACTCCACTCCTGTTAAAATCCACAATCCCGAGGCGGGGCTCGTATCTCCCCGGATCCTCCTCTATGTGCAGCTCTCTTATTCTTATGTTGCCCAGGTGCCCCTCCACCGCCAAGGGGGTCGAAGTCCTCTGGTAGCCGGATGGCAGGTCAGGATAAAAATAATGCTTTCGGAGGAAGGTCACCTTCTCATTTATTTTCATGTCAAGGGCCAGGGCTATCTTTATGGCTTGTCTTATGGCAGAAACATTTACTGGGAAGGGCTTGGAGCCTGGAAGTCCGAGGCAGACAGGACACACATTTGTATTTGGCTCCTTTTCCCAGTAGTCGGTTGGGCAGGAGCAGAAAAGTTTGGAGGAGGTTTTCAGCTGGACGTGGATCTCGAGACCTATCTTCATGCCATCAACCCCGCCAGCGCCACCAACTTATGGTCCTCATACCACCGTCCCATGAGCTGGACGCCTATGGGGAGGCCCCCGCTCCATCCATAGGGAATGTTTATGGCGGGAATACCGGTTAGGTTGGCGAGCACCGTGAGGGCATCGGCTGCATACATCTTTAATGGATCGTCTATCCTTTCTCCTATTTTGAAGGGTAGGAAAGGAACCGTTGGGGTTACAATAAAATCCACTTGCTCAAAAAGCCTCCTTATCTCTCCCCTAAGGCTGTTCCTCAGCTGTTTGGCCCTCCTGTAGAGGCTGAGCTCGTACTTTGCCATGGAGAGGTAGGTGCCCAGGACAATCCTCCTCTTTACCTCCCTACCGAGATGGGCGCCCCGCGAGGAGGAGATAACGTCGTCAAGGGTTGTGCCTACACCCCTCTGTCCATAGGTGAGGCCCGTATATCGTTGCATGGCGGAGGCAAATTCCGGATAGATTATAAAATAATAAAGGGGCCAAATCTTGTCAAAGGGAGGCAGTTTCACCTCCACAACCTCCAGTCCCTTCCTCTCCACATCTCTGATAAACTTCCTATACGTGCGGGCCACAGCCCCCTCCACCACCCCTTCCACACCGGGATCGTACCCTACCCTTCCCTCCACCCCTTCTTCCAGTGCCCCGATAAAATTAAGTCTCCTCCTAACAGTGTCATCCCTGCCATCTGGACCCTGGATAGCCTCCATAAGAAGGGCTATTCCCTCCGCTTCCCTCGAAAAGCCCCCCACGGTGTCGAGGCTCATGGCGAGGTCCACGAGGCCATAGCGGGAAACGAGTCCGTAGGTGGGCTTCATGCCAAAAACCCCTGTAAAGGAGGCAGGATTCCTTATGGAGCCCCCTGTGTCGCTTCCGAGGGAAAGGTCCGACATCCCTGCGGCCACTGCAACCGCTGAGCCGGAGGAGGAGCCCCCGGGCACCCTTTCCGTGTCATAGGGGTTTTTTGTAGGACCAAAGAAGGAGGTTTCGCCCGAGGATCCACATGCAAATTCGTCCATGTTCGTCTTCCCAATAATTATGGCCCCCTCCTTTTTAACCCTCTCCACAGCCGTAGCGTCGTAAGGGGCCACAAAGTTTTTGAGCATGGAGGAGGCACATGTGAGGGGCATGCCTTTCACTGCTAAATTATCTTTTACAGCAACGACAAGCCCAAAGAGGAGTCCGCCTGATTCACCCTTTTTCACTGCCCTGTCAAGCTCCTTTGCCCGTCTCCTTGCCCCTTCAATATCCAGCGTTATGAAGGCGTTGAGCTCCCCTTCCCTTTCCTCTATATTCTCTATCACTTCCTCCAAATGCTCAGATGGGAGCACGCTCCCATTTTTTAAGCTCTCCACGAGCTCCAT
>CAYZKO010000055.1:0-3878 GCA_964479315.1 uncultured archaeon | reverse complement strand
ACGCCGCTTTCCTCCTCTACCCCCTCATGCAGGCGACGGACATAAAAATACTTGATGTGGACATCTGCCAGCTGGGAATGGATCAGAGGAGGGCAAATGTAATGTTCAGGGAGATTGCAGAAAAGTTTGGATGGAAAAAGCCCGTGCTAATCCACCACCACCTCCTCCTCGGCCTCCAGGCCCACAAGAGGATGGAATACACCGAAGAGCATTTCGACGAAATTAAGATGAGCAAAAGTAGGCCTGAAACAGCCATATTCGTCACAGATAGCCCAGAAGATATTAGAAGGAAGTTAGGAAAGGCCTACTGTCCAGCTGGGGAGTTGGAGGGCAACCCTGTTATTGATATTGTAAGAAACATTATTTTAAGAAGGGAAGGGGACGAGCTGTTAGTGGCAAGGGAGGAGAAGTTTGGGGGCGACATCGTCTATACAAACTTTGAGGAGTTGGCCAGGGATTTCAGGGAGAGGAGGCTGCACCCCCTTGATCTAAAAAACGCTGTGGCGGAGTGGCTGATAGAGGCCCTTAAGCCGGTGAGGAAATACGTTGAGAGGCATCCCGATGTCCTGGAGCTCTTTGGGAAGGTAACGCGGTGAGGCCACCACAACCTTTAAAAACAAACCCCCCTATAATATATCCATGAGACACTACCTCACCGCCAGGCTGGGCAGGCGCCACATAATTGTTCCAAAGCTTGTTGGCATGCTCCTAACCCTCATAGCCCTTTTCTACTTTCTTTCGGCCACCATAGATCTTGTCCTAACCTGGGATAAACTTAAGGACGTGCAGAATTGTCTAAAAACTGTGGCAACCACAGGCAACGAAGGTGAATATCTTATATGCACCCTGAAGGCCTCCATTGTGGGCCTCTACCCCTTTGAGACAAGGGTGGATGAGGGGGACGTGTGGAGGATAATGATAGGGAAAGCGGCGGCCTGGATATTTTGGATCTTTGTCCTTGTGTTCTCGTTGGTGGTATACAGGACAGGTAAGATGCTTGAGATTGAAATAGAGGCCACGGAAAGGGGAAGGAGATCGGCGGCGCAGGGTGAGGCCCAAGAAAATAAAGGAGCAGAGGGAAAGGGGGATGAAGGAGGTAGGGGAAACTGAGGGTGGAAAGGAACTTCTCGTGGCATTATTAATTTTTGTTGTCACGCTTGCGGCAGCTCTTTTAGCGCCCCCTCATAAAACATCAGATAAAATTGTTGTAAAGTCTGTGAGCCTGAGGGAGTTCAACGACGGCACCCTTATAACCCTTATTGTCTCCAACCCCACGGGCAGAGAAATAAAAATGGAAGGCGGTAAAATATTTGTAAGGACGAGAGGGGGTATCGTGGAGGGGACATTAAGGGCCGCCTCTATACCTCCCGGCGGTGTAGGGACGATAAAAGTTTATGTGCCGGGGGTGGGCGCAGGGGAGATCACAGCTTTGAACATAGCGGGCAAAACTGTGCAAGTGAAAGAAATTTTTAAAAAAGAGGGTTCGAAGCAAGAGGTCTCTGAGGAGGCATGCGTAGACGAGTGTGAAAGTGTTGGGACAAAATGTCAGGCAGGAAAATATTTTATATGTGAGGACGTGGACTTCGACGGGTGCCTTGAGAAGGTTTCCATAGACGCCGATAAGGACAAAAACGCATGCAACTGTGGTGGCTTCTTTTGGAATGGTAGGGCCTGTTGTGGCGACGACAAGGGCGAGGAGACGCCAAACCAGTGCAAGGTGGGTGAGTATTTTGACGAAAAAACTTGTAAATGTAGGGATGTGTGGGTGGAGGGGTGGAGGTATAGAAGGATCGTGTGGGTTAAGGGGCCCCTTGTCAGGATTATTTTAAGCAAGGAGGGACTAGAAGGAAAAATAAAGGATGACTGCTCTGATATTTTATTGACTGATACCAATGGTGTTAAAGTTCCCTACTGGATAGAAGAGTGTGATAAAAATATAGTTGTATGGGCACGGCCTGGAGATGTCAATGTGTTGCTCCTCTTCTACGGCAACCCAACGGCCATACTCTCCCAAAATGGGGAAAAAGTTTTCAAGGTGTTTGATGACTTTGAAAGGTTAGAGGGGTGGAAGGTAGAGGAGGGGGAGCTCTGTGGGGACGGAATTTATGACAAGGAAATAAGGATAACGACAGGGGGATCTGGAAGGGCCCTGCAAATAACCTTAAAAGACAATGACGGTGACTGCCCAGCGCGTATAAGCCTTATGAGGAGGATGGAAGGCAGTTGCCTTATCTGGGTGGGCGCAAGCCCCTCCCCAGGCGATGCCGCCTCAGGCTATGCAGAGGAGGGAATCGTGGGGACCCACAGCTCTATAACAATACGCCAGTCCCCAGGGGGAGTTGTGGCTGTGGTACGGCGGGCAGGCAAGGTAAAGCGCATAAGTTTTGAGTGTAATCCCTACGCCTTCAACACATATAAAATTTGTCCAGGGGTTGTGTGTTGCAATGGGCTCTGTCACTCCATCGATGTCCCCCTCCCCACCGACGCAAATATAGTTCTAAGTGTTGTAAATAGGGGTGGATTTGCAACGACACTCTTGGTCGACAAACTATTTTCCTACGGCGAGATACCGGCGGAATATACCATTGGGGAAGAAAAGGATGTGGAGCATACCCGCTGAGACCGTTACCTATACCTGAGGAAGGCCCCCACCCCACCGAAACCCTTTTTTAGTTTCAAACCCTCCTCCGTCTCCGAGGAGACAAAAATAACTGTAGCCCCTGTTTCCTCCGCCATGCTTATCATCCTCTCCACTCCATCCTCCACCCCCCTCAACACCATCTTACCTCCACAAACAGGGCACTTCCTCTCTCCAAAATTATCATCAGCCTTCACCACCTCCTCCTCATGGCCACAGGCCTCACACACATATTTCCCTACATGGGCCACAAGGTCGTCCGCTATGAGCAGCTCCTCCACCTTCCCCTCCTTGAGGTCCTCATACACCCTTTGGAGACCGAAATCAACAAGACCGCCCTTTACCACCTCTCCTATAAATCTTTCTACCTCCCTCCTCTGTCTCATAATTTCTGCGTCCTTCAGGATGTCTCTGGCTGCCTCTATGGCCTCGCGGACTCCGTATTCATCTGTATATCCTGTGTCCACCACGCCAATAACTTTTTTCTTCAACTCCGCAGGCAAGTAATCCCCATTCAGGAAGGCGTTCTTGTGGGGGCCCGGCCCCCCAAAGATGATGCCCCTTAAATTTTCTCTTATGTCCCAGAAGGCGGCCTTTATGACCTCCGCCAGTTTCTTATGATATTCATGCTCCGCCTGCTCTATGAGCCTCTCAAAGCGCCTTGCAGACTGTCCCCCCTTGTGGTGCTTACCGGGCGCCAAGCTCCTGACCCTTCCCACCACCTCATGGCTATTGCCCTTCACCAAGGCCACCGTCGCCTCCTTTCCATCCATGACCACTATACCGTAAATTTCTGAAGGCTTAACCATCTCCTTGAGCGGCTCGAGGTAGAAGGTGGAGTCACATCGATAAATTTTTGGAGAGGGTTGGGGCGGCTCGATGGCCCAGAGGCGGATATCAGACCTCCCAGGATCCTGTGAGACGTTGCCGCAGAAGATGACCAGACCGTTGCGCGGTATGTGGTAGTCCACAGATTTTAGGTAGACCATGATCTTCTGGAGGGCTGCCTGGACGTTCTTCCTCGTCTGCTTGCTCTTAATGTTTCCAGCCTTGGAGTACTCGTCGGTGAGCATGGAGGAGAGCTCGCTCCGGGGGTAGCCAGGGGGGATATAGAGGGAGATGAGCTGGGTGCCCGTGCCCCTTATCTTTTCCAGTTCCCGTATAAGGCGCTTGAGGCGTGCCTCCTCCATGGGGAGGAAGTGGAGGGAAAAGTTTAAATGGGCCCGCCCGGATTCGAACC
>CAYZKO010000054.1:0-3889 GCA_964479315.1 uncultured archaeon | reverse complement strand
TTTGCAAGTATCGTTCCTATCACAACCCTCGAATGATTAATTTCCAGTGCCGTATCGAAGTTGCTCACCACGATGTTCTTGAGCACAAAGCCCTGGGCATTGCTAAATTTGGCAAAGGTCCCCCTGCCACTCCCACTAATATTTATACCTCCCCCATATATTATAAACCCGT
This sequence comes from uncultured archaeon, assembly GCA_964479315.1. Lineage (GTDB taxonomy): Archaea > Iainarchaeota > Iainarchaeia > JAADDC01 > JAADDC01 > WANZ01. The sequence goes on along the minus strand of CAYZKO010000054.1, from coordinate 3,717 downwards.
TGCCGTCGCCGTGGATGTAGAGACAGGGGTCCCTGTCAACGGTGAAGGGCCTGAAGAGGTATAAAAGTATGGATTTGGCGTTGTCTATGTAGAACTGGCAGGAGGAGCAGGAGTTACAATAATAGAGGTTGCCTGAGAGGGGCCATTCTGTTGGGAGTAGGTCCACAGTGAAGGAGATGCCGTTTATCGTCACCACTATTTTTTCCGGCACCTCACTCCCATTTATCTCCGTGATGCCTGTGAGGACGTAGGTGGCGCCGGGAATAAAATAAGATGTGGAGTTGTTTACATCGAGGGCCACCACCTTCATGGAATAAGAATTGCCCTCCACAAGGTAAAGAGTTCCGAGTATGGGTATCCTGTAGAAGACAGGCTCGGGGCCGTCGTTGGTGAGCGTTAGGGCGATAAAGGCGAACGTCCTGCCATTATATTCCTTAACGCTGTACCTTCCGTCAAAGATCCTTATTTGGAGTTCCGTAAGCTTGGAATATTTAAGATAGACGTCTGCCTGCTCCTTTTTCTGGAACAGAAGGGGCTGTATGTTCATGTATAGGAAGGTGGCAATGAGGAGGGTAAGAAGAATAAAGGAGAGTGTTGTTATGGCTGAGGACTGGGCATGGGGCCGCGGGGATTTGAACCCCGGACCTACGGTTGTCCCAGAGCCGGTCCTATAAGACCGTCGCTCTGACCAGGCTGAGCTACGGCCCCCCACCTTACAAAACGGAAGGAGGGTTTTTAAGCCTCACACCTCGCACTTGCTCCACCCACACTCGGGGTTTATGCATGTGTAGCAACCGTCTTCGATCACAAGCGTCTTCTTGCCGCACATGGGGCATATTGCAAGGTTTTTACCTTCCAATTCCACCTCTCTTTTCTTTTCTTCAAGAGTAAAGGTGAGTATGCTCTCCTGTTTTCCGATGACGTTCTTTGGTGGCTCCATTATGCCAAACTCCGAAAGGAACTGCTGTATCACATCTGCCACATCCCCAAGGCCCCCCTTCCTCAGCTCCTCCAGCACCACCCTGTAGGGGAGCCTTGCCCTGAAGAGGAGGGAAAGGAGGGGGGAGAGGTGGGAGCGCTCCCCCGATATGGTGACATCATAAATAACCGGGACGCCAGACTCAAGCCTATAGCCTATGCTTATCTTGGAATCCTTTAGGTTGTAAACCTTGGCATCAAGGGTTGTGGGAACGTCTGGGAGCTCGCTGAACTTTATTTCTCTTACCTCCTCTATGTTGGCATGCCCCTCTATTTTTATCATCTTCTCCCCCTCATGAGGTGATAGACGGTGGTAAGCCTCCCGTTGACCACGATCACTTCGTCACCCCTCACCACATATGTTTTCCCGTTCACCTTTATCCTGAACTTTTTCTTCTTAAAGCGGGCGAAGTCGGTGGGCTCCTCCCCCGTGAGGATGACCGCAAACCTCGACCCTTCCCTATACACGGTGATGCCTTTAAGTCTGTGCCTCCACGCCGCCTTATAAATATCGCTAACGGTCTCGGGATGTATGTCCTCGGGGAGGTTTACAGTGGAGGATATGGAGCCGTCCACCCAGCGCTGTACGGCCGCCTGCATCTTCACCCTCTTGAGGGGGTCTATGGTGTGGGCAGTTCTAAAGAAATAAGAAGGGAGTACGTGCTCAAGCTCCTTCCTCTGGGCCTCCTCAGAGAGGCCATGGAGGTCAAGATAGGCCTGGACAGATGGGTGGAATACTCTGTAAGTTTTTCCTCCCTCACTCTCAACCCTTCTGGTGTAGTAGAGGGCGAAGAGGGGCTCTATGCCAGAGGAGAGGCCGACATAGTTTTTGCCGTTCAGGCGGAAGGCAAGGGTGGAGTTGGATGTGTTGCCTGTGGGGGCCACCGCAAGGACTGTAACGTTCCTTAGGCCGTTTTCCCTTATGAGCTCCTTTGTATCCTCCTCAAGCCTGGGGAAGTAGGGGTTGTTCATCCATGAGGGCTTCCAAAGGGGGAACGTCCCCTTTTCAGCCGCCAGGAGGGAGGAAGCCTTGTAGGCCTCGTTGAGGTAAACCTGGAACACCCGTTCCACAAAGGATATGGCCTCTTCGCTGTCGTACTCCATGCCAAGGGCTATAAGCATGTCCGCAAGGCCCAGGACGCCTGCCCCCACCCTCCTCAGCTCCCTCATGGCCCTCTTCTGGTCCTCAAGGGGGTGCATATGGATGTTCCATTCCACCACATTATCCAGGAAGCGGATGATGAGCCTCACCGCCTCTCTAAATCTTTCCCAGTTAAAGGAAGCCCTCTCGGTAAAGGGATGATCCACAAAGGAGAGGAGGTTGAGGGAGGAGAGCACGCAGGCGCCCCCGTGCTCCAGGGGCACCTCACCGCAGGGGTTTGTTCCCATGATGGGAACGCCGATGTAGTTGGAGGGGGAATATTTGACCATGTGGCTCCAAAATATTAGGCCTGGCTCTGCCGAGCTCCAGTTGGCCTCAACAAAGGCATTCCATATCTCCCTTGCCTTTACCAATCTCTTGATCTTGCCCACCCTTGGATGGGCATAGTAGAGGAGGAAGTCGCCCGCATACCTTACCCCATAATATTTCCCATCCTTCTCCACCACGTAGTCCCCGTAGATGTCCCGCTTATAGGGATCCTTTAAGTCTTCTTCCCTTACGGAGATGCCAAGTTTTTCCTCCACCTCCTCCAGGCTCCCGAAGACGCCCACGAGCTTGAAGTCCTCTGGATCCTTGGAGGGAATGCCCCAGGAAAAGTGATAGTCCATGTCCTGTTGGGGCTCTGGAGGGGGAGCGGGGCGCTCGTAGACCACTATTTTTTCTGGCCCATAGTTATCCTGCTCCTCAAGGGCCATGAAGAACTCGTTTGTAAATTTAACAGACACGTTGGCAAAGCGTATTTGGAGGTTGTTTATTATTGCTCTCTCCACTTCCCTCCTTATATCCTCGTCAAGGTTTGGGAGGCGCCAGGAGAGTTCGCTAAAAAACATTTGGGCCCACCAGTCGGGATCGCGCTTGGCGCGGATGAAGGCAATAACGTCGGGGTGCTTTACGTCTATGGTTATCATGAGGGCGCCGCGGCGGCCGTTCTGGCCAATGACCCCCGTTGTAATGGAGTAAAGATACATGAAGCCCACGGGCCCTGTGGCGGTGGAGGAGGCGTTGTGGACCACGGCCCCCGAGGGCCTGAGGGGGGTTACGTCGGTGCCCACACCACCACCATAGGAGTAGGTGCGGGCCATCTGGTAGGAGGTTTTCCAGATGGATTCTATGCTGTCATCGTCTATTTTTAGGAAGTAGCAGTTGGAGAGGGTTTTTAGATTGAAGATGTCTCCGGCGCCGGCCCTTATCCTGCCTGCTGCAGAGAGAACACCATTATACATGGCCATATAAAATTTCTCTGCCAAGGATAGGGCATCGTTCTCCTCCACCGCTGCAAGGAAGGAGGCAATGCGCACGAAGACGTCCTCGGGCCTCCTTTCTATCACCTCTCCCTCTACGTTCCTCAGGTAGTAACTTCTGCGGTAAATGGAGTCGGCAAGTTCGTTGCCCCCAAAATAGTTCTCGTCGGAAGGAAGTTTTCCCTTCTCAAGCTTGTCGTAGAGCTTGCCGTAGAGCTCTAAATATTTCTCTACATAATCCTGGGGGAAGCGAGAAACGATCTCTCGGTTGGGGGGATAGTCAAGGATTGGGGGCATTCACCTTGAGATGGAACAAGTGGTTAAAAAGGTTAGGCG
>CAYZKO010000053.1:0-3990 GCA_964479315.1 uncultured archaeon | reverse complement strand
CCTCTGTCATCCCCGAGCCAGATTTTCTGAGCATCGGCTTTGGTGTAAATATATAGGCAAAACTAAAGAAACCTAACTCCCGGGACATGGCAAGGGCACGCCTCACCTCCTTGAAACGTATTCCCTTCCTCACGCTACAGGCAAGCACCTCATTATCAGAGGACTCAACACCAAAGCCGATGCTCAGAAAATCTGGCTCGGGGATGACAGAGGAGATGTCCTCGGCATGGGCAATATTATCTATAAATATATCTGGTCGGGTGGCCACCATGGGTATTACTTCCCACTCATAAAATTTCTTAACAATGTCTATCCTTGTCCTCTGGTCTATTTCCCTATCATCAAAAAAGGATCCAGAGGTATAAATACTCGCAAAGGGGAAGTACCCGCTGGCAAAGATCTTTGAATATCCCTTCTCCAAGAACTTCTTCCATATTGTGCCTCCCCTCTCCCTTTTCCCAAATTTGTTCTGATAGCCGCACATTAAACAGCCGCCACTTAGCCAGTGGATACATGGAGGGGTATTTAGATCAACAAAAATATAGGGATATACAGCTCTTTTGTCCCCAATCTCATAGGTGTAGAGAATAAGTTTACTTAGCCATCCTGGAAGGGCCATCCCATGTTTTTCCATGAAGTCAAAAATTTTTTCCAGCTTGTTCCTTGGAGGTAAGTAGTCAACGGGCAAGTGGGCTGGGGTATAATAAATGTCTACACCATCCCTCCCTGAAAATTTTATTTTACGCTCTTTCATAAGCTCTCTTATTCTTTTTGACCTATACTCCCTACTAATCACCCCCAGCTCTTTATATACCTTTTGCCATTCCACACCATAAAGGGAGAGGCCCATGCTTTAATACTACTAAAAACATACTAATTTGCAAAGAGCTATATAACAAATTAGTGCAGAGTAAATATTAGTTTCTGACTATGGCAGGAACTTCCTTTGCTCCAGCTTTGCAGGAACATACTCCTTGCTTATGTACTGCCAGTACTTAGAAGAGGCGGCCTCGAGCTCCATCTTAAAGCCCTCCTTTTCCATAAGATCGAACTCCCTGTGCCATTCCTTTTTCTTAAACCACGGATATCTCCTGAGCTCCTGGAGTCTTTTTCTGTCCCACTCCGTAAGCTTTATTTTCACATTGCTTGGAAATTTAAAATCGTAGAAGTCGCTGATGGTCATGCCAAGGAACTTGGCAGCTGGTGTTGCGAGCTCCTTCGAGAGGTAAGACAAGTTTATGGACCCCTGCTTATAGACGGAGTAAATATACCACCCCGCGGGATCGGCATCAGTAAGGACGTAGATGGGCAGGTTATACTCGTAGTGGAGCCTGTGCACAAGCCTGCGGGTGGCCCTATCGGCCATTCCACCCCCCGTTATTATTATTGCATTATGTTTGTCCCAGAACTTGTCCTCGTTAAATCTTACCCAAACAGCCTGCTTCTCTATCACAAGGACAAAATCGGCATCCACCCTCTTAATTTTTACCCTCTCAGGCTCCACAATATTAGGTATTGACCATCCTCCCATACCCACCTGCGTCCCATCCACTTCCCTAATAGCATACGTCCCATCGGCATAGCGCACGTGCTCCTCTATCTCTATGGGGCCCACCAGCTGGCCCTTCCCCTTAGAAAAGATACGGAACTCCTCTCTCACATTACCAAGTATTGTTTCAAGGTCTTCAATTGCCCTATCACTCTCGGGCTGATCGTCCACAAGGTTTTCTTTCGTCCCAGGAATAGTAAACTTTACTCTGTAGAAGACATCACGCAGGGAGGCAGAGATGCCTTGGTCAAGCAGCTCCTTTATCCTTCTTGCCACATACAGCGTTTGCAAAAATCTCTTAGCATGTTTTACATTCAAAAAATTCCTGCGAGAAAGCCTCTCCCCCATCTTTATTATACCAGCCTCCTCATCCCATATCACGTTTTGAAATGTTCTCGTTGGCAACTCAAAATAAAGCTCTTCCTCTTTCTCTGCCCTTTCAAGCATCGACAGGGCCCACTGCCTTAACTTATCAAGTATTTCCCTGTCCTTCATCCTTATCTCATCCAAGGGCCTCACCCCTCACCTTCCTCATGAGCTCCTCTATCCTCTTGTATTTATCCTCAAGGGCCTGCTTAAGCACCCCCTCCACCTTCCTTTCCTCCTCACCCGTTATAAATGAGAGGCTCTCCACCACAAGGGGTAGGTAATGTTCTAGTATTTTCTTCTTCTGCAACAGCTCATTCAGCTCGGACACCTTGCTCGTATACTCCTTAAGTTTTCTGCCCGCCTCCATGAGCGCCTGCTTGATCTCTTTGACCACCTCTGGCACATCGGCAATGGCCTGCTTACCGGCGGTGGTATAGGGCACGTGGGTGGAGGAGATGTTTACCAATACAACCACAGGGGAATTATAGATGTCCTGAAGACCGTAGCGCTTCCAGTCCACGTTCCTCACAGCCTCTGTTATGGCACAACCTCCACTGTCAAAGAGAAGGGGGACCCTATTGGCAAATCTCATGAGCTCAAAATTCTTTATACCCCCTCCCATGGCCACACCCACCTCCACTTGAAAGGGTATACCACCGGAGTAGACCCTTGGCTTCCTTTCCACTACAGCAACAAAGTCCGGCCGCAGATTAGCCCTTAAGGACCTCCCAATACGCTCCGCCCCTATGGGGACAAGCACGTCTGTTCTGGGGGCCCTCACCCTGAATGAGAGTTTATTTATAAGGCTATCTATCTCCTCATCACTGGGTTCCTTATCTAAAATTACTTTAGCATATTTTTTCACCTCCTCTCGCGGTATATTCCCCTTATTCTCCGTCACCAGCCTCGAGATCTGAAAAGCCGCCACCACCTTCTCCAGTTCCCTCCAACTGGCCTCGTTGGGGGGCTTCTTGAGGATAGTACCAAGCCCCTTCACCTTCATTAACTCCAATATTATTTTACCGCCCAGGCCATGCAGATGATTAGCGAGCATCTTGCCCACACTCTTCGCCTTTGTGACGCGGGAGAGGGTATAGAGGTCGTCTGTGGTAATGCCGTAGGGGTGGGGCTTTGCCTCTAAACCTATTTTTATAGGCTCAAAGGAACTCCTCTCAAAGGTGTGCATCTTCCCCTCAGGATCCACAAAAGTTATCGTGGCGTGGGGGTTGGCTATGGCCGTCCTTCTTAAATATTCTAGCACCGAATACCTTCCACGGTTATATTCCACCTCCTTCAGCTCCGCAACAACCTCAGTCCCCCTGAACTTACCGCTGTAATGCCTCCTATTTTTTACTATCGGCTCGTTCTTCGTAACGTCTATCATCACCTCCATCTCCCATATCTCGCCATCGCCTGTGGACGTCCTTATGTGAACAGGCTTCCCTGTGGTCATCTGGACAAACATCGTTACCCCCGCTGCGCCTATGCCCTGCTGACCCCTTGTCTGTATCATCCTGTGGAACTTCGTGCCAGCCAAGAGCTTTCCAAAAACTTTGGGAACGATGTTGGGTGGTATGCCAGGGCCGTTATCCCTAACGGTTAATCTATAGTGTTCCTCTGCCAGCCTCTCGAGTTTCACATAGATCTCCGGCAGTATGCCCGCCTCCTCACAGGCGTCCAGGGAGTTGGTGACGAGCTCGTGGACGGCGGTGGTAAGGGAGCGTACCTTTCCAGAGTAGCCCAGCATATGTCTATTCTTTTTGAAAAATTCTGCCACAGAGTGTTCCTTAAATTCTTTGAATATGCTCTCCCCCATTTTCCCCATTTCCAGAGGGATAGCAACCCTTTAAAACCCCACGCCCCTTCCATCACTCCTCCACAAGAATGCCCAGCTCCCTCAGGACTTTCTCCGCCTTGCGGCGCCTCCTGAGGGCCTCAAGATATCTAAAGACCACGGTGTGGGGGGAGCCGTCAACAGCGAGGCGCAGGATTGCCTCGCGGGCGAGGTAGACCCCCTCGTAGTCGCCTATAATGGCAACGGTATGGCCATAGATTCTTATGTGGGTATCTGT
>CAYZKO010000052.1:0-4056 GCA_964479315.1 uncultured archaeon | reverse complement strand
AGACGTCGATCATGACGGTTCTGTGCCCCCTCTCCCTTACGTAGTCGAGCCTGTCGAGCATCCTCTCGAGGGAGGAGTCTGTTATGTTAACGGAGTAGACCTTCCGCTCGCCCGTCTCCCCCTCTGCCCTGTCCAGTGCCTCAAAGGTGAGATCAAATCTTTCCCTCCACCTGCAGAATTCTTGGTCCACGAGGTTCTCGTCGTCCTTGACGAGGTCGAGGCCGTTGACCCAAGCATTGTAGGCAACCTCCGCAAACTCCTTTGGGGCAAGGCCCACCTTGGGCTTTACTATTGTTCCAACCAAGGGTCTGTCCTTTATCTTTAGGTATTTTCTAATGCCTGAGAGGCCCATGCCTGGCCCATCGAAATTTTTCTGATATGCGTGGGGGAAGGAGATGTCCGCCACGTAGAGGCCGGTCACGAGGCCCATACCAAAAATATTTCCAAGGACGCTGGACTGGAACTGAAGGACGTTCTTTGCATCAAAATGCTGAACAGGGTAAGCTATCCACACAAAGCCCTCATTGTCAGACACTTTTTCTATTTTGAACACCCTGGCGGAATACTCCTTGAAAACTTTTTCGTTCATGGTTTTTATGGGGGTCCAGGTGCCTGTGGAGCTTTCCGCCGCCACCTCGTTGGCAAGCTTCTCCAGGGGGGCCCTGCCCTTCACCCAGAAGAGCACCACAAAATCGTCCACGGGCTCGTAGCCAAGGTCTATGTAGTTCCTCATGGGGGGAGAAGGGGTTTGGGGCTTAAAAAACTATGCCCTGCCTATTACCACCCTAACGTAGTGGCCCATGAGGGTGTACTCCCTTTTGTGGCCCGACATGACGTTGGAGAAAAGGAGCTTGCCGTTTATCCTCCTTTCGAGCTCCCTTTTGTGCCTCCTCAGGGCAGAAATAACAGAAGCGTCTGACCACACCTCAACAATTACTTTATCGAAGGGGGAAATGCCTACCTCCTTCTTCAGTGCCTGTATCCTCCTCCTTATCTCCGCCACGAGGGCCCCCTCCTTGTCCACAGCCCCGTCGGTGCACACCTCCCCTCCAGGAAATTTTTCACACTCTCCTCCCTCCCCAAGGCCGAGGGCGTTGACGGAGCGGAGGAACGTCCTTATGAGGGAGGTGCCCCTTACGGAGGCGTGGAGGAGGGGATATCTTAGGGGTATGCCGAGCCTCTGCCTTAGCCTCAGGAAGGCCCTCCTTGCCTGGAAAAGCCTGTCCATCTCCTCCTCTAATTTCCTGTCAATCAAATATTTTCTTGGGTTGGGTATGGCCATGTGGTGGACGGAGGGTTTCCCCACACACCTCTTTATGGTTCTTTTGTAGAGGAGGTCCACCGCCTCGCTGAAGGGGAGGAGCATGGGGAAGAGGAGCTTCAGCACGCCGTAGAGGGTTTGGTAGACCGCATCCCTTAGGGGATCCCCTGGGGGCAGCCACATCCTTGACCTCACAACGGGTATGTATTTTTTGCTTATGGCGCGGATGAAGGTGTTGAGGAGGTGGGCGGCCCTCCTGTGCTCAAAGACGTCCATGAGGGAGATGTATTTTTGGAGGGTGCGCTGGAGGAGGGAGAGGAGCCACCTGTCTTCGGGCTCGGCATGGGATGTTAGCCCAACCTCGAAGCACACGCCCTCCCTGCGGGCGACGTTCTCCACAAGCCTTACAATATTAGAAAATCTTTTCAGGTCAAGTGGGGGAAGTTTTGTTGCGAGGATGCCATAATCGAACTCCGAGAGGGCGGAGGCCCACGAGAGCTCCCGCCTGTCGCCGAACACCCCATGGCCCTCCATGGTGGCGCCCCACACGAAGGCTTCGTGGAGGTGGAGGCCCTTCCACCTCATCCTCGCCCCGCAACGGGGGCAGATCTTGCTCTCTGGACCCTCGTAGCCGCACACGGGACACACGTAAAGGGGCATGGGGTATTTTGTTGCCCCCGTGATATTCCTCCACCCCTTCTCCGGCTTAAAATTCCTTGGAATGTAGCTCCTTGTGACGGGCTCCATGTAGCCCAGCCACGTCTCTCCAAACACCACAAGAGCCTCGCTGTGACACCCCCTGCACACAGGAATTTTTACATTAGCCTCTTCCTTAAATAAAATATCTTTCTTTATGAGGTCCTCCACCCTCTCCTCAAGGAAAGCATTCTCCCCTGAGAGGGGGCCAGCAGCCCTTGTATAAATGCCATCTCTGCCTATTGCATTTATAACCGCCACGTTGAATTTCTTAGAAACCTCGTAGTCCCTCCTGCTGTGGGCTGGGGCCAGGGGCACTATCCCGGTCCCCCAGCTGCCCACCCTCGTATGTATTATTTTGCATCGAATGCCATTAACAGGGTTCTCGGCAGTTCCGCCTATCTCCTTCCCCCTAAAACATTCCACCGGCTCCCCAAATTTAAAACCCTCCATGGCTATGAACTCCTCTTCTCCATGCCTGAAAAGGCAGTAAGTCCTCTCCGGATCCACAGCAAGGGCTGTAACTCCAGGAAGATATTTTAAGTTTGTTATCCAGGTAAGAAAGTTATTATCTCCGCGGAAGAGGACGTAGTAGGTCTCTCTCCTTACAGTTGCATACTCTATTTCGTCTGAGCCGCAGTGGGGGCACACACCCACAGGCCCCAGCCTCTTTTTTATTTTTCCTTCCCTGAAGAGCTTTATAAATTTTTCCTTAGCCTTTTCCAAATCAGGCTCTGTGATAAGTTTTACGGGCTGTCCTCTCAGCCTAAAGTAGGTTAAATATATTTTTGCCGTCTCAAATCCCCTTGGGGAAGCCACCAGTCTCATCGTATCACTTTCTCTGCTATCCATCCTGCCAGGATGCCCGGGATGGCGGTCCACACGGGCACGTAGAGGAAGTAGTGGAGGGTAATATAAGCGAGGGAGAGGGAGAATGTGAAAAATTCAAAGGCGAAGACGCCGACGATGTAGGAGAGGAAGAGGAAGAGGGTGGCGCCCAGGGGGAAGAGGGGGGAATCCACGTCCGTGAGCTTTTCTTTCCTGGCCACCTCGCAGAAGAAAACGGTCATAAGGGCAAAGGCTATGGGGAGGGCCCAGTGCACGGGGGTGTTGAGGCGGTAGGCGTAGAATAAGATTTTGTCGAGGGGAGGAAGCCTTAGGGCTCCAACCCTTGGGTCGAGGAGGCTGAGAACATATTTGATTGGCGGGAGGAGGGCTGGATAGACAAGGAAGAGCAGGGGCTTCAGGATGAGGAGGAGGAGTATGGAGAGGAGGGCTGCTCCACCATACCTAAGTCCTGACTGCTGTACCGTAAACATGCACGATCACCCTGTGTCCCATGGGCACGATATCTATTTTTAAACCATAGACGGCGTCTGCCCCCATATCCTTGGCCCTCTGGGAGAGGTCCAGGAGGGCCCTGTGGACGAGGGAGGACACGAAGCCCGCCACGGGGTCCCCTTGGCGCTTGGCGGAGTAGAAGAGGGAGAGGAGGTCCAGCTGGAGGGGAATAACGGCCCCCACGGTGGCCCTTACGAGTCCAATGGGCGTGGCCCCCTCGGGGGCTTGCCAGGGTAGGAGGGGGATGGCTTTTTCTACCCTTTCCATCACTATGGGTAGAGGTCACATCCCTAAAAAGGGTGATGGCCATGGACCACACGCTCCCCTGGGTGGAGAAGTACAGGCCCAAGCGGCTGGAGGAGATGATGGGGCAAGAGGAAATTAAGAGTAGGCTCATGGCATACGTAAAGACCGGCGACATGCCCAACCTCCTCTTTGCAGGCCCCCCAGGAACTGGAAAGACCACTGCCGCCCTTGCCCTCGCAAGAGAATTTTTTGGAGATACCTTCGAGCAGAACTTCCTTGAGCTGAACGCATCGGACGAGAGGGGCATCAATGTTGTCAGGGAGACGATAAAGGATTTTGCGAGGACGTTGCCCTTTGGCGGCGCCAAATTTAAAATTATTTTCCTCGACGAGGCCGATGCCCTTACCTCCGACGCCCAGAACGCCCTCAGGAGAACGATGGAAAAATATGCTGCGACGGCAAGGTTCATTCTCTCGTGCAACTACTCCTCAAAGATAATAGAACCTATACAG
>CAYZKO010000051.1:0-4080 GCA_964479315.1 uncultured archaeon | reverse complement strand
CCACCCGCGGGCGCTCCACAGAAGCACTCGGTGCGGGCTAGACCACGGGCCCGCGCATGGCAGTAGGGGACAAGAGGCTTTAAAGCTCACTGCCCTCCTCCAGGCTTACATATCTGTCCCAGCTGTCGGGGAAGAGCGTCCCCGTGGGCCCCCTCTGGGCGTACTTAACCGCCACAGATATATTTGCGCCGGCACTCCTCCCCACCAAAAACCCCTTTCTCCAGAGCGCCTTCATCCACTCCCTCGCCTCCTCCGTCGTCACATACTCCTTTCTGTCAATTAATTCTTCCTTCCAGAAGGCGCCAACAATTCCGTCTCCAATGCCCTGGATTCCGTGGCTCTTTTCCTTCGGAAAAACGGCTACAGCCACCACATCACCCAAGAACATCTTAATACCCGTGATGGTTCCCCCAGTGCCCACTCCAGCTACAAAATATTTAATTTTTCTTTTGCCAAATTCTTCTGCCAGCTCCTTGTAGGCCTGGGGGTTCTCAACCCTGTCGAACTGTCCTAGATAAAAACCTTTTGACCGCTTTGCGAGCTCCCTACCCTCCTCAAAGGACCCCACCTCCACCACCTCTGCCCCCAGGAGCCTCATCATTTTCCTTCGCTCCCGGCTCATGCCCCTTGGTATAAAGATTTTGGCCCGGAGTCCAAAAATATTTGACCAAAGCGCCAGCGCAATTCCCGTGTTTCCCGAAGTAACCTCAACAATGGTGTCGCCGGGTTTGAGGCGCCCCTTCCTTAGTGCAGCCTGTAAAATATTTAGAACGGGGCGGTCCTTGACGCTGCCACTAGGGTTTAAATACTCAAGGGCCACGTAGAGGGGATAACGTGTTCCAAAGAGAGGACCAATGTCTATAATCTTCGGCCTCAGGAGCTCAGCAAAGGTATCCAGCCTCCATACGAACCTTAAAAAGCATTCTGCTTAAAAGTGTTGGGGGTGATGTGGACCGCTCTTGCTGAGGTGTGATGACATCGGCAGTGGCTGATGCACCACCACGGAGGGGCACACCCGCTTCACCCCTTCCATGCCCTCCAACTGCTCTATAAAGTTCTTTGCCTCCCCTTCATCCTCGAAGACCACCTCAACGAGGTACATGTGATCTCCTGCAGTCCTATAAACCCTTATAATATTTTTCGAGGCCAGCAGGCCCTTCTCTATCCTCATGTAATGTTCTGGGTCAACATCGAAGCCCACAAACATATGGATAAAGCCTGCCCGCGCCCAGTCAACATCCACCGTAAACCTCTTTATTATCCCCTCCCTCACTAACCTCTTCACGCGCTTCCTGACAGCCCCTTCCGTCACGCCCAGCCCCCTTGCCAGGGCAGCGTAGCTCTTGCGGCCGCTCCTAAGGAGGAGGAGCAGGAGGTGGTAGTCCTTTTCCGAAATACGGACCATATATGAACATTTCGCGGAAACCATTAAACCGATTTCTTTCCCTCTTGGTGTGGTGGGAGCATGATGGTGATAGGGGAGAAGTTCCCAGAGGTGGAGGTCCAAACCACACACGGAAAAATAAAGCTTCCCGACCATTTTGCAAAGCAGGGCAAGTGGTTCCTCCTCTTCAGCCACCCAGCCGACTTCACACCAGTGTGCACCACGGAGTTCTACGCCATGCAGAAGAGGGTTGAGGAGTTCAGGAAGCTCGGCGTCGAGCCCATTGGGCTCTCAGTGGACCAGGTCTTCAGCCACATAAAGTGGATGGAGTGGATTAAGGAAAACCTGGGCGAGGAGATAACCTTCCCAATAATTGCGGATGACAGGGGTGACCTGGCGGACCTCCTGGGCATGATCCCCGAGGGCGATACAAAGACAGCAAGGGCAGTATTTGTGGTGGACGACAAGGGCACCATAAGGGCCATTCTCTACTATCCCTCTGAGGTGGGCAGGAACTGGGACGAGGTGCTGAGGCTCGTGAGGGCCCTCAAGACAAGCGACGAGAAGGGCGTTGCACTGCCCCACAAGTGGCCAGAGAACGAGCTGGTGGGCGATAGAGCGATCGTGCCGCCTGCTGCCTCCCTGGAGGAGAAGAGGGAGCGCGAGGAGGCCAAAAAGAGGGGAGAGATCGAGTGCTACGACTGGTGGTTCTGCCACAAAAAACTTTAAACCTCCTTTCTTTTCTATGGTGATAGCATGGAGCTAAAGACAGGCGACTGGAGACAAGAAAAGCACGTCCCAGCCATAGAGGTTAAGGATTTAAAATTTGGTGAGCCCGTCGAGATCGTGGTAACTGTTGGGAAGAACATTCCCCATCCCAACAAGCCAGACCACCACATAGCCTGGGTGGACTTATATTTTATTCCCAAGGACGGCTCCCCTATCCAGATAGGGAGGGCAGAATTCACCAGCCACGGCGAAGAAAACGTCCTCACCCTCCCAAGGGCCTCCTTCACCGCCGTTCTCCCGGGCCCCGGCAAACTCGTAGCCCTCGCCTTTTGCAACCTGCACGGCCTCTGGAAAAATGAGCTGGAGGTGAGGTAGGTGCCCTGCAAGAAAAAGAAGAAGAAAAAGGAGAACAAACAGGAATGAAGCCGTTAAGGCGCTGAGTGGCACCGAAAACCTCCATAACAATTTGGTATGTCATCCATACGAATCACCCCAGGGCAGTAATACCAGCGCAAGGGCTTTATAGAGAATGCCCACACTCTCTCCATGACAACACAGAACCCGCCGGAGGTGGACCCCAGAAAGATTGTCCACGTCGTCTACACGAACTGGAAGGGCAAGACCAGGGTGAGAAGAATAATTCCGATACGCATATTCTGGGGAAAAACGGAGTACCACCCTGAGGAGCAGTGGCTTCTCGAAGTCTGGGATGTGGACAAAAATGCTCCGCGGACCTACGCCATGAAGGACATCCACGCTTGGTTCGTGCCAGAGGAGTAACGCCCAGTGGTAACACAACCTTTAAAAGGAGTTAGCCCCTTAAGATGAGCATGTATCCGCCACCCCAACAACAGGGAGGTGAACCCAACCCCAACGAGGCAGCCCTTATGGCCGCCCTGGCCATGGCTGCGGCCCAGGAGGAAGCCCGTCATAAGAAAAGATATGCAGAGGCTGTCCTCCCCGTGGCCCTCCTGGTAATTCTTGCCCTAATATTTGCCTACAAGATGGGCTTCATCGACTTGTCTTTCCTCCCCTTCCTGAGCAAGCCGGTGGAGGTTCTCATCCTCACAGACAACCCTACCTCCCCCCAGATCCAGAGCATCCTCCAGGTGCTCCAGCGCGACGCCTCCTACTACAAGATAAAAGTTAGGACCATGACAATTGGCCCCAACACTAGGCTTAGCGCCAAACAGCTGGCAGACGCCGATGTGGTCATGCTTTACCAGACAAGCAACACCCCCACTCTTACCAACATCCAGAGGAGGGAGCTCGCCACCTATCTCAAGGCCGGCGGCAAACTGATCGTTGTAAAAGATTCTGGCACATACATGCCTGAGTGTGATATGGGCGGCGTCTCCTGCGATCCCAACAAAGCAATCTGGGTGGGCTGGATGAGGCTGGAAAACTTCATGCCTGTGGACTGCAGCGACGAGACCTCCTGCAAGCCCGAGTCTGTCGCCAGCCCCACCCTCTACACCATCGACCCCGACCACCCCATCATGCAGGGCTTCGATAAAATAAATCTAAAGCAGATAACAGCCATAAAGAACCTCCAGCTCTCCAAGAACGGTGTGGACATTGCCGACATCTACGAAAATGGTGTAGACAACCCCACGGCCGTCATGTTGGGCGTCACCATCAGCCAGGGCCTTCTGGGGACTAAGGTGATCCACTTCAACTACGAGCCCTATGCCTCCCGCCAGATCCTCATAAACGCCATCCTCTACCTCGCAGGGAGGGCCACATGAAGAGATATATAGCTGGCATCGACCCGGGAACAACGGTGGGCCTCGTAGGTATCGACCTCCGCGGTTCTCTTATTTTTTATCACTCCGCCAAGGGCCTTACACCTTCTTCCGTCGAGCGCCTGCTCCTCCAGCACGGCAAGCCCATCGTAATAGCCACAGACAAGGCCGTTCCCCCTCACACAGTGGAGAGGCTCTCCTCCCAGCTCGGCACATTACTTT
>CAYZKO010000050.1:0-4139 GCA_964479315.1 uncultured archaeon | reverse complement strand
GACCTCCTCTTCTACTTCCTAGCCATCCCATTCCTCTTCTGGATTTATACCTCCATCTGGGAAATTTTAAATATTCATGGCTTTTCCAAGCGGGAGCTTATTTTGTATGTGGCTTCCAATATTTTTATACTCTCCCTCCCCTCCTGGGTAAGAGACGAGATAGAGGAAGATATTAAGGAGGGTGATGTGGCGGTGTGGATAACAAGACCGACGCCTCACTATATAGTAAAAATTTGTCTATATGTGGGCAGGATGATGCCCGTCTTTTTCTACTCTGGACTTATTTTTTATAACTTTTACATAATGATGGGGGGCGCTCACCTCCTCGAGTTTTTCATAGCCGCCTTCCTCTCCTCGCTCTTCTACCTCTTCCTGACGGCAGCCGTGGGCTACACTGCAGCATATCTTTACTCCACATGGGGCATCACCTCCCTTCTTTTCTTTGGAGCCCTCCTTGGAGGGGGCCTCATTCCCCTCGAGCTCCTACCACCTTGGGCAAGAAAATTATCTTCCATCCTACCCTTCCGCCACATCCACTACGAGGTGGCCAGAATCCCCTTGGGAGCCCACTTAAACCCTCTCCTCATCCTTTGGGTAGCAGTCTCCTACCTGATCCTTAAGGCTGCCTACGCCTTGGCCCACAGGAGGCTGAGGGCATGGGGTGGCTAAGGCTGCTTCTCGACAAGCTCTCCGTATCCTGGTTGGACGCACTCTTTGGCTTCCTCTACGCAGTAGTCGGCCTCATAACCTTTTCAGCTGTATGGCATTTTACCCACATAGATCCTCGCTTCTTCTTAATACTCTTGGTGGCCAAAGGTTTGTGGGCTATCTTTGAGGGCCTTCCCTTCCGCATCACTGAAGTACTCTCTGGCGAAGATTATGTCCTCCTAACGAGGCCCTCACTCTGGAGGTATATGGCCGCAGCGTCCATAGAAGCTGAATACCTCCTCGTTCTTCTTATACAGCTTATTGTTCTCCTCCCCTTTATAGGAAACTACTACATCTTTATCTTTCTTGGTACCGCCATAGTCCTTGGGGCCGAAATCTTATACGCCCTCCTCAGCATTATCTTAGGGGGGCAAGCACACCATCCTCTACGTCTTTTCGTGGTTGGGGGACTGGGGTGGGGAAGTACCTGGAAAGGCGCTCCATCCCCTCACAAAACTATTTTTTATAACCATCGTGCCCGTCTACTTTCTTGCAAACATGCCGCTTGAGGTCCTTGAGGGCAAACAGACCCCCCTAGTTTTCCCTCTTGCCCTTACACTTCTTTACGCCGCTATAAAAATAGCAGTTAAGGCTGCTTTAAGGCATGCAAGAACGTACGGCTGACTACTTCTTCGCCCTCTCATACAGGTCAAGGAGGATGTTTCTCTCTGTGTTGAGGATTTCCTGAAGGAGCTTTTTTACGGCCTGCAGCTGCGCCTTTATTTCCTTTATGTCAAGCTCCATGGAGGTGAGCTTCGATGAGATGTCAAGGGTGTGCTCCACCGTGGCCACCCGGGTGTGCAGCTCCTCCACCTTTTTCTTTACCTCCTTTACATGCTCTATGGTCTCGAGGGCTGGGAGCGTCTCGGAAAACTCGCGGTCCACAGGCTCCTCTTCAATTTTCTCTGGTTGTGGGACCTCCTCATGAACCTCTTCCTCCTGCTTCTCCTCCACCTTCTGCTCCTCTTCTCCTCCCAAAAGTTGTTCCACCACAGAGGGCTCCACATTCATTTCTACCAGCGCTTTCCTAATTTCCTCATCCGAGACCCCCTGCGCCTTAAACTCCTTCACCAGCTCCTTGAGCTCCGCAACCTCCGGCATGCTATAAAACGATAGAGGTTACCGTTTAATAGGAATGGGTGTCATACGACTGCCCCACGGACCCTGGCGCTCCCTCCTTGTGGGCAAGTACGAGGGCAAGGACGTTAGCCTCTACCAGAACCCCCAGAGGGACATCCTCTACGTGGTGGTGGACCGTGGGGAGGATGGAAGGGCAAGGGGGCTTGTGGTCACAGTGTACAGGGGCTTCTATGTGGAGAGGGGAAATGTTAAGCAGGTGCTTGACCACCTCAGCGGCTCCCCTGTGGGCGTTTCCAAGAGATGGAAGGGAGAGATTTTCCAGTTCCTCCTCGTGCCGGGCGGAATAAAATACATAAGCCTCGATCCCCAGGAGCTCAGGGACACAGTGGACGAGATGGAGATCACGCTCACCCGCATGGAGAAGAGTGTGCTGGCCATTGCCAGGGCCCTGGGCATCACCCTCAGGCCCCTTGCGGTGGTTCCAAAAAACGTGGCGGCCATACTACTCGTGGAGCCCGCCGCCATTGCAGGCCTTGCACCCGCAGGTATCCCATCAGTCTCAGAGGGAGGCGTAATGGTATTGGGATTGCTAAAAAATGGAGAAGTGGCCAGGGACGCTCCCATAAATTTCAGGAGGACCATCATATATGGCCAGGAGGGGGGCAGGCTGAAGTTCTTCTCCGTGCTCATAGAGGAGTTCCTCAGGAATGGCATAAACGTGCTGGTGGCCACCACAAGGCCAGAACATTATACTGCCCTCTCCTCGGCGGGCCCCAAGAACGAACTACACACAAAACTCGGCCTCGAGCCCCTGGGCTTTTCTGTCAAGGTCCTGGACACCGTTGTGGACCTCTCTCTCGTCCCAAAGAGGGCATTTACGTATATGTGTGGCGTTTCCCCTTCCACCAACACAGGCGAGGGCATAATGGGCCTCCTGGAGGCCAATAGGGATGTGGAAACTCCCACAGGGCTTGTAGAACGCATAACAAAGACTGATCTTATTTCGTTAAGGGTCGGAAGGGTTCTTCGGGCCGTGGAGGACCTTAAACCAGAGATCTTCCACAAACTGGCCTACAACCACTTTATTTCCCTCTCCTCCACGGGGCTCGGAGGGGCCTACATTTTGAATACTGCCGACCAGTGGGGAAGGGCCTCCCTGACTTCTTATCTCGCGGGCATAGGCGAGGCCCTCAAGAGGAGGGGAAAGACGGAGAATCCCCGCTTCATAGTCTTTATAGAAGAGGGTGAGAAAATTGTCCCAAGGGAGGGTGATCCCATATCAGAGGATGTGGTGGGTGTAATAGAGAAATACAGGGACTACGGCATGGGCTGGGTGATCTCCACGGAGAAGGATATCCACATACACCCCAACCTCGTCTCCTTTACAGAGACAAAGGTGGGCGCCGTGGGGATGGACGATGTGGGCGTGAGGACGCTCGTCAAGAGACCTTACAGGCTCACCGTCAGGCCCATGCTCTCAAGCCTTGACACCTAGCCCCCCTTGATGAAGCCGAGCTCCCTTAATTTCCTCTCCACGAGGTCCCCCACTTGCTCGTACGTGACGAACTCCAGGGGATTAATGGTGTCTATGAGGTACCTCAGTTCCGCCACGTCCTCAGGGCTTAAACTCCCCTTCATTTTACCCTTTAGCTCCTCCACCTCCTCCTTGAGCTTAGAAATCTTATTTTCCAGCTCCGCTATTTTCTTGTTCAACTCTTCTATCCCCTTGGGCTCCTCAAGGCCACCCACCTTCTTCGTGAGGGCAATTATGTTCCTCGCCAATATTTTTTGATTCCGCTTGAGCTGCCTCACCTGCTGGGCAAGCACCCTCACATTGGTGTCCAGGGACTTTATGGCATTCACTATTTTCTTGATCACGAGGGCACTCTTGTCCATGGTGGAAGATGGTGGCAACTCTTTTTAATGGATGGATGCCCTTTAACGTGTGGAGGAGGTGGTGGGCAGGATAGTTTACGTGGACCACGACCCGGCAGAGAGGGAAGAGATGATTGTACGTTTATTTGTAAGGACAGAAAATGGTTATAGAGTCCTGAAAGATTTTTATAGACCCTATCTCATAACTTTTCAGGAGCCCAAGCCCCTGGAGGGAGTTGTGGCCGTTGAGAAGGGGGAGCTCCGGGTTGGAACGGAGAAGAAAGATATTTACGTGGTAAGGGTATCTCATCCAAAATACCTGCAGAAGGTTAAGGAAATTTATGAGAAGGAGGGGCTGGATGTAAGGGAGCACGACGTGGGCGCAGAGTTTCAATACTTCATGGAGAGGGGGCTCTCGCCCGTGGGCACATATAAATTTAAGGTAGAGGGGGACTTCATAAAGGAGTTTGAGCCCG
>CAYZKO010000049.1:0-4169 GCA_964479315.1 uncultured archaeon | reverse complement strand
GGTGGTTGGAACGCCTAAATTTAATGAGAGGGAGCGGGTCGTAAACGTGGAGCCCCCCATGAGGGTGCCGGGCATAAATGTTACCGGCTCCATTGTCTACGGCAGGGTGTTCCAGTTCGTGGGCTCCTTCGTGCTCCTCTTCCTCTACCCCTACAAGTCCGCCCGCTTCAGGCTCGTCCCCCCAGGGCCCATTGGCGCCATCCACATCTCCCAAATAAGGAAGGAGTTCGTGGAAGATATTAGGAACGAATTTGGCATCGGCGATTGGGTGAGGGCCAAGGTGATACGCATAATAAAGAAATTTTACCCACAGCTCACCACCGTGGGCTCCAACCTCGGTGTCATAAAGGCCTACTGCCCCCACGACAGAACCCCCTTAAAGAGAAGGGGCAACCTCCTTTACTGTCCCACGTGCAGGCGGACGTTCAGGAGGAAGGTGGCCTCCGACTATGGGGAGCCGAGGCTTCCGAGGTGATAAAAATGTTTAAGGTGGTTAAGGAGGAAGGAAAGCTCATGGAGATGGTTACGGACAGCATAACCCTTGCAAGCCTCCTTGTAAAATATCTTAATATGGATGAGAGGGTTGAGGTGGCAGCCTTCAGGCAGGAGCACCCCCTTGAGGAGAAGATAGACATCCTCCTCCGCGTGAGGGAGGGGGATCCCCGCACCGTCCTCAGGGAGGTGCTCTCCAGGATAAAGTCCGATGTGAAGGAGCTGAGGGAGTCCATGCTGGCGCTCCTATGAAGTTTGGCAGGGTGGTGGGCTTCGACGACGGCTACTTCAAAAGGCCCGGCAGGGCCCCCCTCGTAGGTGTAATATGTAGAGGCAGTGTTATGGAGGGGGTAAAAATAACCGAGATAGAGGTTGATGGAGATGACGTGACAGATAAAATTTTGGACATTATTACCCCCATGCTGGACCAGCTCTCGGCAGTCTTCCTCTACGGCACGGTGTTTGGCGGCACCAACGTCGTCGACATGCACGCCATGGGGGAAGTAATTCCCACTGTGGCAGTAAGCGATAGGGTGCCCACCCCGAGGTTTTTGAGGGCATTTGAGCTGAGGAGGAAGGCCTACCTTGTAGAAAGAAACCCCCCACTCCTCCCCATAAGCACGAGGAGGGGGAGGGTTCATGCTGCATGGGTGGGCCTCACCGAGGGGGAGGCTAAAAGGCTCATAGAGCTCTATCAAATAAATGCCAAGATTCCAGAACCCTTAAGGCTTGCTCACATAATTGCTAAGGGGGTGGGATTATTTTTAAATGGCTGAAGTACCTCGACCCATTTTATTATTTTGACAGGTGGTGGGAGAGGCATGTGAAATTAAAGGGATGGCCCAAGACCCTGGGAGACATAATTTTTGGGGTCCTCGTGGCCCTCCTGCTTTACGCCCTCCTCGGCCTCGCGCTCCACACACCGAGGCCCATAGTGGTGGTGGCCTCCTCCTCCATGGAGCCCCTGCTCCATCCTGGGGATGTGGTCCTTGTGAGGGGTGTTGGGGAGAAGGAAATTAATGTTCCGACAGTTTATGTTGAGGGAGTACCGAGAACTCCACAAGAGGCTGGAATAGAATTTGTTAGGAAAGGGGTGAGGCTTGTGGGCTTCAGGGTTGAGGGGAACTTTATCCCCCTCCAAAGGGGTCCAGTAATAGTTTACTTCAATAGGCTGAAGGGCATGGACATCATCCATAGGGCTGTGCTTAAGATAAAATCCGGAGGGAGGACGCTTTACATTACGAAGGGCGATAACCCCTCCACAAACCCCTCTGCTGACCAGGACTGCTACGTGGGGTGCATCTACCCCTACCTCGTTCCCCAGGAGGACGTTCTCGGCGTCCCATTTTTTGTTATCCCCAGGATTGGGCTCATAAAGTTGTGGTTTCTCCAGCTCCTTCCCCTGGCGCTGGCAGCCTTCGTGGTGTACGTGATAGTTAGGGCGAGGAGCTAAGGGCCTTCACAAACCGCTCATAGTATTTGGCCAGCTGTTTCCACACCTCCTTTTGCAGGTGCCCCATGACCTTTTTGTACTCCTCCACGTGTTGCCTAAGCCCTTGGGGAACGGAGGCCTTCCCGCCAAGGAGCTCGTGGGCGGCTGCCCCCGCCAGGAGGTGTGAAAGATATTCGCTGGCGGCCAACCGAGAACGCTCGTTGTCGTGCTTCTCAAGGAGCTCAAGGATCCTCCTGTGGGCCTCTACCCACTCCTCCTCTCCAGGTTTTCTTTTCTTCCTTTCCGAGAGGACCTTCATCACGTGGTGGTGCAGAGAAAATTCCCTCATCAAGAGCATCTCTGAGAACCAGCTGGAGGGGATCTGGAGGGCCTTGCCCCCCAGGAAGGTGAGGAACTTAGGCTCCTCTTCTCTCCTAACAACTACCGGGTGCCCAAAAACCTTTTCGAGCTCGTCCACGTAGTCCCTTATTGGCTTGGGGGCACCTTCCCTGGCCTGGAGGAGGGAGAGGAGGAGGGCATGCCTCTCCTCTATGACCTTGCTTATTTTGGGGTAGAGGAGGCGGTAGAGGAAGGAGGCGGCGACCTTCTTCACCCTATGGACTTCCTTCTGCTGGGGGACGAGGAGCTTCTCGCATCCCTGGGAGCATAGTTCTATCTCCTCGGGCCAGGGGTGTTCCTTCGCCTTCTCCGCAAGTTCCACGAGGCGTTTAAACATTCTCTCCATTATTTCAGCGACTCCTTATAGGCCTCGAGGGCCGATATGAGGGCCCAGAGCTGCGTCCTAGTATGCATGGGGATGTTGACGTCGTTGGACACCTCGTCAATAAGATATATGGCCTGTGTTATGTTTACCACCCTGTCCCCCTCCTCCTTCGTCACGAGCTCCTTGGCCTGGGACACAGCATTCCTGACATTTTTTGGTACGCCCACATCCCTTAGGATGTCATCCATAAGGTTAACTATCTCGTCCAGGGAGGCGTTCACCACCATTTTATCCCCTCCACCTCCTTATTAATTTTTTCCCGGAGCGTCTCAATGTTATAGCCCGTGAGGGGGCTTATGGGGAGGGCCCCCCACGCCCTCGCCGCCTCCTCAGGCGCCTCCAGGAGGTCGGCCTTCCCGAGGGCTACGATGAAAGGTTTGGGGAGCATAGCCTTTAAAGAGGAGAGGAGGTGGTGCTGGGAGGCCCTGTCCTGGAAGGGGTCGAGGAGGAAGACCACCACGTGGGCCAAATATTTGATTGAGGCGAGGGCCTCCTTCTCCTCCCTCTTCATTTTATCTACAGGCCTGTCGAGGATGCCTGGCGTGTCCACCACCTGTATGGGCCTGTGCTTGTATGTGTAGTGGCCCAGGAGGATGCGCTTGGTGGTGAAGGGGTAGGGGGCTATCTCCGGCTCTGAGCCCGTGAGGGCCTTGAGGAGGGTGGACTTGCCCGCATTGGGAAAGCCGGCAATGACCACCGTGGGCTTCTCCGGATCCACGGGAATCTTTAGCCCCCTCCTCCCCCTCTCCACAACCTCCATGTCCTCCCTTATGTCCTCCAGCACGTCAGAGACCCTTGCCACATACCTTTTCCTGGCCCTTATCACCTCTTCCCTGCTCCTCGCCCTCCAAATTTCATAGAGCGCACTGTCCCTTATGGAGGCCAGCACGTTTAGTATGGCCCTTATTTTTCCGAGCGACCTCTTCAGCCTCGAGATCCCCACCCTTGCGTCCAGCATGGCCCTCACGTAGGTGGGGAGGCTGTCCACGTTAGGAAAATTTTTATAGATCCCCTGGAGCTTGCGGCTGATCATCCTGTCATATAATTTTATCTTCATGGACTCAAGCTTCTTAATCCTCTCGAGACCCCTGCCCTTTAACTTTACGCCCCTCAGGGACTTCGCTACACGCCTTGCGGCCCACCCCAGCACGTCCATGGAAACCACCCAACCAATAAAACGCTTTCCGGGGCTAAGGCTTAAAGTGGACGTGGCATCACTTTATAAAAAATACTATAGGCTCATGCCGGCCGTCCCGATCCTCCTCACCCTTGCCCTCCTTGCTTTCCTCCCATCCCTAAAATTAGGTATAGACTTTACTGGCGGCCTATCCATCTCCTTTTCCACGGATAAGGCCGTTCCTCCCTCTGCCATAGAGGAGGCCCTCAGGGCAAGGGGCTTTAGCGACGTAACGGTCACCCCCCTCTCGGGGGGCTACCTCGTGGAGGTGGCGTACGCCCCCG
>CAYZKO010000048.1:0-4334 GCA_964479315.1 uncultured archaeon | reverse complement strand
CCTCGGGCTGGTTCTCCTGCATCAAATTAACCGTCATGAAGTAAAGAAATATCCCTGCCACCACGATGATGCCAATGATCAGCAACGTCGCCACAATGGGTGAAACACCTCTTGAAAAATTATTTATGGTCTCTCTCTCAGGGCCTGTCATGGGGAGATGGAAGAGGGAAATCCTTTTAAAGCTTTGTGTTTACTCAACGTTATTTTTTGAAGGGAAAAATTAACGTTATGGGAGGAGGCCTGTGTAGTAGGCCATGGTGGGGACTATTATGAAGCCGAAGAGGTGGGAGGGGTCTTTTGTTATTTTTACCAAGGTGTGGGCTGCAAGGAGGAGGAGCATGTTGGAGGGGCCGTGGAGGGCGGCGTGGAGAAGGAGGAGGATGTATCTTATCCATGGGGGAAGCCTTAGGGTGATGTGGGAGGCCAGTGAGAGGCCTGCAAGGAGGGATAGTACGTAGGCCATGGCTGTGAGGCCTATAACATAAACGTCTTGGGACTGGAGGAGAGCCGTCATGGCGGATCTTGTTTTTCCGTAGTAGAAGGCCACGAGGGCAAAGAGGGGGCCAACTACGGCGGCGGAGGAGACGCCCCCTCCCCCCAGGAGCTTGGCCCAGGCGGAGGGTGGTAGGCCGGGAACGAGGCCCGTCATGAAGGCGGCAAGGACACCTCTATCATTTTTCTCTGTCCCCCTCTCATCCCACCTGCCCAAACCAAACATGTATAGGAAGCCGCTGCCCAGGGGATCTGCCACGGTGCTCCAGCGGAAGGCCACAAGGCCCATGATGCCAGAGAGCAAAAAAGGAAGGCTTAGGAGGTGGAGGCTACCAACTAAGAGGAGGGCGAGGATGAGCCAGCTGGGTAGGGAAACTTTGTAGAGGAGAAGGGCCAGGGGGAGGAGCAGGAAGGCCCTTAGCAAAACCCCCAAGGCCCTCAAAGGATCCATGGGCCTACCGCCGGCAGTCTCTGGCTTCACGAGGCCCCTCTCGGCCATCCAGAGGGAGAAGGCCGTGTAGAAACCGTAAATAATTCCTGTCTCGAAGAAGGGCCTCTCCCCTAAGAGGAGGGGATGCCCCCCTGGAAGAAGGGCTACAATCACGCCCTCAATGATCGATCTAACGATACTCAAGAATGACAAGCTCCCTCTCACCCCTGTACGTGTCTGCCCTTGCAGTTATGCAGGCATACCCGGAGATGCAGCCCCCGAAGAAGGCCACGGCCTTCATTTTGCCAGTAATGTCCTCAAACTCGTATATACATCCTTGTCTTAATTTCTTAAGGGGCGTCAGCACCCCACACAGCACGTAGACCTTCCCCTGATCCACGTGCTCCACGGTGCTCTCCTTTGGAGCCAGGAGGAGAAGCAAAATTAGGGCCCCCAGGAAAATGGCCACATCCCTAATGTCACCACCCCCATTATTATTATATATGCCACCGCAATGAAGGGAATGAGGGGGAGGGGCTCCTTCACCCTTATTTTCTCAATGCCCAGGCGCTTCAGCCTCTCCACGTCAGCCTCCGTGAGGCCGTCGGCCCCCAGGGAATGAACAGGCCTTATTTCTCCTCTGAGTATCCCTATATACGTTGCAAGGTTCAAGGGGAATCTTTTTCCTCCTTTGTCTACCACCTCGGCGGGTATGTCGCCCACCTCGGGCTCCTTGAGGTGAGTGAACACTGCAGGGGCCTCGAACAGAGCTTTAATAATAAGGAGGACGGAGGTCATGGCGAAGACGGAGGGGAGGCTGGAGAAGGGCAGAAGAAGGAGGCCCACAAGGAAGTACTTCCTTGTTATGGGTAGGAGTAGGAGGCCTAGGAGTGGGTGGACGCCAAAGGGTGCCGCCACACCAACAAACTCCACCACCGCCCTTAGCCAGGCCCTCGGACGCCTCAAGAGGATGAGAAGGAAGGAGTAGAGGGCCCCCACAAGGACGCCCCCCACCACCACGGCGACGCCCGCCAGGGGGAAGGGGTGATGGGCCGCCACCACAAGCCCCATCCACAGATCTCCAAGGGCAAATATTCCTGCGAGGTGAAGGGGGAGGAGGATGGCTAGAGTTACCAAAAGGGATGGTATTAGATGTGTATTCATAAAATTAAGTAGTATACCTGTCCAGAAGAGGGCATACACGGCTCCATCGTCGATTTCCCTTTTCTTTAGGTCCTCCCACGAGAACCATGCCAGAAAGGGGAGGAGGTGCATGTTTTCACAGGAGGGGCAACGCTTATATACAACATCCCCATTCTTGATAGGGGGTGAGAAGGTGAGGAGCCAAGGAACGTTTGAGTACATACTCCTGCTGGGCGGCGCCATCGTAGTGGCCCTCATAGTGATAAATGCCCTGGTGGGGGCAGGCAGAGAAGCCACAAGCCAGACTCGTACTGCTACTAGCAAAGCTGTGAATACCATCGTAGAGGAGATAAACAATTTCAACATATGAGGCAGTGATCCCTAGCCTCTCGGACTTCAAAGTGTGTAGGTGCAGCCCCATGAAGGCCCAGGGGCCCTTCGAATACATCCTACTGGGCTCAGGAGCCCTGGTGCTTGCATTAACTATTTTTCTTACTATTATTATGTCCACAAGGCTTGCGGAGCCCATCTCGAGGCTTGGTAGGCTCGTGCTGTGGAGCACGATACCATGAGGAGCCAAACCCATGTGGAATACCTCATAATGACCGCCATAGGCGTTCTTGTGGCCCTTGTGGCAGTCTCTGGTCTCTACATCGTTGCTCAGGCCATCAGGGACGAGTTGGAGGATGCCCTGGTGCTTAAGGATACCATACTGGAGGGTCTCACGTGAGGGGCTCCCTCTCTATGGAGTATATTTTGATAGTGCTGGCCCTTATCTTTATTTATGGCGCCCTCTTTGCCCATTTTGTGGATGTGGGCGCCCGCTCTGTCTACGATGTGGAAAAAATGATAAAGACGAAGTTTGAGATGATGAGGCTGAAGGTGGCGGGAGAGTTCCTTGCCAGCGGTAGCGGAGGCGAGATCAACTCCCTCCTCCTTGCCCTGCCACCGGGGGTAGAGGTAGACGTGGGCAGCCAACTGAGCGCTAGGGTGCCTGTCACCGGCAGCTACGCCATCTGCTCCGCCTCTGTATGCACCATAGGCATGACAGCCCCCTTTACAAATTCTACTCAAATCCAGGGAACAGTGCGCATAACTATTAGGAAGCGGGGAGGTGCGCTGGAGGTGATAACGTGAGGGGGCAGGTGTGGATCGAGGCTATTGTGGTGGTGCTGGCCATAGTGCTCGGCTCCCTTATTATTACTTCTTACTTCTTGGACTATGTGGGGGGTGGTAGCCTCATAGCCCAACATCTTCCCCACCTCGCCCTCCAGAAGGCGGAACAGGAGCAAAGCAATTTTACGCCCCTCTCCGTTAGGGAATTAAGATATTCGGGAGGGGTGGTGGTGCAGTGGGGTTAAGGTGATGGCATGAGGGGCATCCTGGGCATCGACGTGCTCATCGGCCTCCTCCTCCTGCTCACGGTGGCCTCCTCCATGTTGCCGGCGTGGGAGAGCTTTAAATCGGCGGCCCTCACGGCCCTCTGCTCATATAAAAACGATGTCTACACCTATCTTAACCATTTGGGCCAGGAGGCCAACGTAACTGTGACATTACCCTCCTTAAACCTTCAGGGGGTGGGCTGTTCGTGAGGGCGCAACTTTTGACGCTCGATGCCGCCGTAGCAGCCCTTTTCCTGGTGGCGGCAGCCCATGTGGTGGCCCTTGCCGCCTTTAAGGCCACGGAACTAATTTCAGAGGACATCCTTTATAGGAGGATAGAGGCGTACGCGCAGCACGCCGTGGATGTTCTACTCTTTGGGAGGGGGCAGTGGGCGTGTGTGGCTGAGAATATAAGGTTTCCGGGGTGTGTGATAAACACGGGGAGTTCCCACCACGACGACTTTTTCCCACGGAATTATACCCCCCTCCACTGCTATGCCTCTGACGATTTCCTGAGAAACCTTATGGGATGCAACGAGAGGCCCAGCAACCCTAAGATCGTCTATGAAATAAACTTTACATACTGCTACGCCGATACCAATGATTTTACCCAGTGCACGCTCCGCCAGGGCGCCCTCACGGTGTGGGTGTCTTAGCCGTGGATGCCCATCTTCTTTTCCCAGTCGAACGTGAATTTGCAGTAGCCGTTGGTTCCAAGATCGGCGGGGTCTATGCCGCCGCTCCCCCCGGTAAAATAAGTAATGACGTGGGTGTTTTCATCGAGGAGCTTTATGCCTGTGGAACCACCTAAGCGGCCCACCACGTGCAGGTAATAGGACACAACGGTATAGGTGACGGTGCCTATCTCCCCCGAGCCGTTGTAGCAT
>CAYZKO010000047.1:0-4387 GCA_964479315.1 uncultured archaeon | reverse complement strand
AATGAGGTCGCCGTCAAAGGTTAAAATTTTTGTGTTCCTCAGGCCAATTTCCTTCACCTCCCCTGCAATGCCGTTTATCTTAACTATGTCCCCCACCCTGAAGGGAGGGTCTGTCAGCAGGAGGAGGCCGGAGACAAGGTTTTCGAGGGGGTCCTTGAGGGCAAGGCCCACCACGATGCCCACGATGCCCGCGGAGGCCATGAGGGGCGTTATGTCAATGCCCCAGACAGATAGAGTGTAGAGGAGGGCGAAGAAGCCCACTACGGCAATATATATATTTGTTAGGACTGAAGAGATCGTTTTTTTGACCCTTTCTTCCTTCACGATGTCGAGGGAGCCAATAACATAGCTTAAAAGTATTTTGCCGCCCTTTATAAGCGCCAGGGCCAGCAGGAGCACCGTGCCAGTGAGGGCGGTGTTGAGGAGGAGGGTGTTGGGGAAGGCCTCGTGGAGGAGGAGGTAGAGGAGGAAGAGGAGGATTGAGAGCCAGAGGGGTTCTTCCACCGCTTCATAAATTTTATCGTCAATGTCGGTGTTTGTGAGGGCAAGAATCTTTTTTATGATCCGCGTGTAGGCTGGACGGAGGAGGACGTAGAGGCGGAGGGCCGCCGTGTAGCGGAGGAGGGGGGGGGAGGGGAGCATGTCACGAGAGGGGGAAGGATCTCTTTAAATGGGTTGTGGGATCCGCGAGAAGAACTCCTTTATGTAGAAGACGGGGTTTGATGTTTTTATGGCGGAGAAGTCCCTCGGAAAAGCTTTAGAGTAATTTTTCCACGTGTAGCGCTCGTCCATGAGCACGATCACCCCCCTATCTGTCTCGCTCCTAATCACTCTCCCCATGGCCTGCAGCACCTTCGCCAGGGCCGGATAGATGTAGCCGTAGAGCCAGCCCCTGCCGTATTTCTCGTCGTAATAATCTATGAGGGCTTTGATTTCTATGTTCATCTCGGCGAGGGGTATGCCCACGATGATGGCCCCCAGCAGGTCCTTACCTGGATAGTCCACGCCCTCGGAGAGGGAGCCCCCAGCCACCGCCAGCAGGAGGGCTCCCCTATCCTTCAGGGAGCGGAAGGTCTCCAGGAGCTCTGCAATCTCCTCCGGTTTCATTTTTTCTTTCTGGACGAGCACCACCTTGGAGGTCCTTATGAAGGGGCGGGTCTTCTCGAGCACGTCGAAGGAGGGGAAGAAGGCTATGACATTCCCCGGGATGGCCTCCGCAACCTCGCTAACCTTTTCTCCAATCCTCTTATATTCCAGCTCCGTTCTCTTGGAATAGCGGG
Organism: uncultured archaeon; assembly: GCA_964479315.1. Classification (GTDB taxonomy): domain Archaea; phylum Iainarchaeota; class Iainarchaeia; order JAADDC01; family JAADDC01; genus WANZ01. Next base: position 3,107 of record CAYZKO010000047.1, on the reverse strand, counting down.
TCGTCACAAGTGGATAAATAATTGTAAGCCTATTCTCCTTGGGAAATGGAGAGGGATATTCTCTCAAAATTGTTCTGTCAAAGGGCAGGCCCAGGACGTCCCTATACATCTCGGGGGGTGTGAGCGTGCCGCTTATGAGGATGGCGGAGTGAAGCTCCCTGAAGAGGGGCTCCGCAAAGGTGGAGGGGTCAAGGTTCTTTTTTACTATGGTGATGACACTTCCCCTTTTCTTTAAATAGCGCAGATAACCAGCCTCCTCACCACCCCAGTTCAAAAAGAATTTGCCCACCCTAAGAAGGAAAGCCCTGGTCCTCCCGGTCGCCTCAATGTACTCCCTCCCCACCTCCAGGAGCTCCTCCCCCAGCCCCTCGCTGTCCTCCACCATCTCCTCCACCTCCTGCACCTCCACGGGCGTCTCCCCCTCACCAAACCCCTCTGACCACTCCCTCATCCTTTCATAAATTTCCCTAAGCCTTGAGGCCAGGTGGGTGTCGAGGCTCCTTGCCTCCTCTGCAGCCCTCTCAAGCCAGCTTATCCTCAAGGACACAGAGAGGACCTTTCTGATTCGATCTGGAAGGTTGTGGGCCTCATCTATAATTATTATTATCTCGCTGAGCTCCTTCTTCAGCTTCTTGAGGACAACTTTGCCCACACGGGGAGAGAAAATATGGTAGTAGTCGCCTATGATGACGTGGGCCTGGGGGAGGAAGAGGAGGGCCATCTCGTGGGGACACACACCCCTCTTTCTCCCTTCCTCAATAAGACTAAAATGATCCACGATGTCTGCAAGGGGAGGGAGCTCCCCCTCAAGGGCCTTTACGTAGTAGGGGCACTCCTCTGCCTCCTTGAGCTTCCTGCACACCTCATAAAAATCTTCTCCCCTCAGCCTTGAGGCTATGGGGTGGATGCACATGTGCTGCTTCCCCACAACCTCCACAGCCCTTATCTTAATATTAAACTTCCTCTCTATCCCCCTGAGGACCTTTAGGGCCATCTCGTGCTGAGAAATTTTTGGAGAGAGGTAGATAAGTTTTTTACCCTCCTTGAGGACATGGGGAAGGGCCGCCGCAAACACAGCATCCGTCTTCCCTATGCCTGTGGGCGCATGGGCAATGAGGTGCCTCCCTTCATCCACGGCGGCCCTCACGTCCTCTATGAGGAGGTCTTGAAATTTTCTTGGCTTTGGGTGCCTGAGGAGGACAGGGGGGAGCTCCACAGGAGAGTGGGAGGCCACCTTTTTAAGGATGTGGCGCCAGTTGTGGAGGTGAAGAGGGTGAAGGTGGGGGGAAAGGATTACCTCGAGCTACCAGAAGAGCTCAGGGACTCCAAGGTGCTCGTCATCAAGCTCAAGAAGAAGGTCTACCTGGTGGGGGACGAGAGGTACATAAAATATTTTATTGGGGACGCTGTAAGGGACTTCCTTAAGAGGAGGAGGGAAGGAGGTATTAAGGGGGATGGCTACTGGGTTTTCGACAGCGAGGTTGAGGCCGCAGAATTTTCAAGGCGCCACGAGAGGGAGTTTGCCAGCGGGGAGATCTTGGGTGTGAAAAGTTTTGATGGGAGGTTCTACGCCATCAGGCGCTCCCTCTACACAAGGGTCCTCCCCAAGATCCTCCATGTCCTTAAGGCAGGGCCCTCCACGCTAGAAAAAATATCCGAGGAGCTGAAGCTCCCAAAGAAGCTTATAAGGTGCGCCCTTGAGATTGCGAGGGAGGAGGGGACGGTGGTTGAGCAGCAGGAGGGGGTGTACGCCTATGCAGGCTGAGGTGCATGGGGGGAGGGTGGTGGTAAGAAAAAATTATGAGGAGCTGATGAAAAAAGGGTTTGGGGAGGAGAAGGAGGAGGGCCTCGTCCTCTCCCTCTACGAAGCCCTCTACCTTGCAGAGAGGGGTAAGCTCGACCTTGACCCTGCAGAGTTCTTAAAATACTGCGAGGCCCAGGACAAAAGATTTTACACGAAGTACGTCGTCTTCAGGGACCTCAGGGAGAGGGGCTACGTCGTAAAGACCGGCTTCAAGTTTGGCACCCACTTCAGGGTATACCCCAGGGGTAAGAAGCCTGGGGAGGCCCATACAAAATATGTGGTTCATGTGGTGACCGAGGAGGATGTGTTTGAGCCCTGTGAGGTTGCGAGGATGGTGCGCCTGGCTGTTTCCATAAGAACAGAGCTTGTGCTTGCCTTTGTCGACAGTGAGAATGACATCACGTATTATAAAATAAATAGGGTGGGGATGTAGGTTTTACTCCTTCCTTGTGAGCTCCTCGAACTCTGCCTCCAGCTGGGCAGCCCTCTTACCCTTTTTTATCAGCAGTGCAATGATGAGGGCCAGCACCACGGCGGCCACCACTATTCCGAAGGAGGAGCCCCCTGCAAGCACGTAGCCCGTGAGGGCCCGTGGGGAGAGCTCCACCTTCTTCTGGGCCAGCACTGTCCCGTCGCTGGCCACCACCCTTATGATGGCGCTACCCTCCTGGGCGTTCTTTTCTGGCACGAAGAGCACCTCTATACTCTCCTCCTCGTAGGGGGAGAGGTCGAGCCTCTCCTTGGACACCGAGTACTTCCATCCCTCTGGGACCTTGACCTCCACCTTGGCCCCCATGTATCTCTTCGCCCCGTTCTTTATCTGCACGCTCGCAACGATCCCCTTCTCCGTTGCCTTTGTCTCAACCCTTGTCTCCCTCTTGCCTGGCACCTTGAGCTGGATGTAGTGGCACTTGAGCTTTGTATCGTATTTGTCGTAGAGGCAGAGCTTGGATAGGAAGGTGCCTGTGGTGAGGGCCCCCTTCGTGGTGATGTAGACGGGCACGCTCACTGTCTCGTGGGGATAGACTGTGAAGGTGTCTGAGAATGCCCCCACTCCCAGGGGCATGGCGCTTCCCTTAATTTTTAGATCCACTGGGAAGTCGCTCTCATTGGACACCCTTACCTCCACAGTTTTTACCGCTGCATCCAGCGTGATGCGGGGAGGCACGTCTATGTCCACCTCTGGGGTGAGGATGTCCCTTACGGGCATGCGCACAGTCACCTGCTTCACGGCGCCCTCCATGATGCCCTTGAACGTAACGTATTCTGGGAGCGCATCTGCCACGGGGATGGTGGCGGTAAC
>CAYZKO010000046.1:0-4394 GCA_964479315.1 uncultured archaeon | reverse complement strand
GTTCACATTAAGGAATTTTCCCAGTTGCGCATAATTTCTTGGGCCAAACATATATTTTACGCCAAGCGAGCGAAGTCTCTCAGGGTTCACATCTACCAGACACCCTATTACAATGGGATCATATTTTAGCAGCCGTTGAATGCGGGATATCATGTGCTCCTCTGTTTTTGTTTTGACAGCACAAGTATTTATAATAACAAGGGCTCCCTCGGGACTATTTGTCTCTCTCCAGCCTGCCAGCTCAAGGGCTCCCTTTATTATTTCGCTGTCAACCTTATTGGCCACACACCCATACGTTTCTATATAAAATTTTTTTGCTCCCTGCATTCAGTACACCCTTATTTCTCCAGCCCCCAAAAACCTTAAGATGGAATGGGCCACCCTCTTGACCACTAGATCTATCCTGGGGGCGGAGCAGACACCTGCAGCCTCGTGTCCCCCACACCAGCCCCCCTCCTCCTCTAAAATTTTATGAAGGAAGTGGACGTCCACTCCTTTCCTAAGGAGCCTCTCCCTCAGACGAAAACTAAAGAAGCCCCTATCCCTTTCCTGCGTCCAGGCCAGTGCAGCGTCTGCCCCCAAGCTTAAGATGGAGGAGGCAACAGAGCCTTCAAAGGACCTCGCCTCCGCCACCACCACAAGATAATCCTTCCATCTATAGACCTCTGATCTCCGCAGGGCCTTGAAGCGGGCTATTCGCTCAGAAACGTCCTCCTCTAAATTTATAAGAGCTAGTAGCTCTGCAATGGACGTCTCCCCCAACATCTCGCCCACAAGCCTCAACACACTGCCCCCCGCGTTCCTAAAACCCCTAGTGTCATAGAACACACCCAGCGATAAAATCTTTCTTGTCCGAGAATCGAGGTGGTCCCTGAAGAGTTTATAAATGATCTCCGCCGTAGAAGTTGCCGAAAAAGTAAAGATTTTGCCTTTTATAGTGGGTCTAGACGCGTGGTGGTCGATAACTGTAACCGAAGCCGCCTGCGACAGGTTAATACAAGGAAGCATGCCCTCCTCTGAAGTATCTACGACCACCACGTCCTTATTTTTCACGGAGGGACAGAGCTCGTAGGGAATGCCAAAAAATTTAATAATCGCCTTCCCCTCCCGCGAGGGTTCATCAGGTAAGCCCACTGGAGCCTTCAGGACCCTGGAAAGGGCGTAGGCGGAGGCTATGGCATCGGGGTCAGCCCGGGAGTGGGCCACAACTATAGGACGTCTGAGGGAGAGAAGGTGGCGCCGGAGCTCATCCAGAGGAAACACCTCCCTGGAGGGAGGCAAGTTGCTGCTCGAGTTTTTTCTTCAGCTGAAGAAGCATGTTCTGCAGGGCCTGTATTTTCTTATCGAGAGACTTTACTTTTACCTGCAACAACTCCTTTCGGTTGTCTATCCATTTCAGCACCTCCTCCTTGGATTGTTCAATAAACACTGGGCCCACAGAACGATATATAACACCTTCTGAATTTTCCACTTCCTTCCTGGCCTCCTCCAGTATGGAAATTTCAAGTTTGATGGCGGAAAGCTGGTTCTGGAGGGTGGCGAGCTGGTTCTGGAGCGCCTGGTACTGAACGATCTCTCGTTGAACGCTTTCGGGAAGTTCCATGCAGGAAAGGGAGGCGAGGTGTTTAAATTGATTGGTGTTGGTAGTGGATGTGGAAAAATAGATAAAGGTTTTAACCCATTTGAGCCCATGGGTCTTATGTGATTACCACGGGAGGGGGCGACAAGGGAAAAACTTGGATAGGCAGAATGCGCGTGGACAAGGACTGTGAGTTTGTGGACCTTGTGGGGGACGTTGACGAGGCTGTTTCGTTGCTAGGTCAAATTGTTGCGGAGGGTGGACCGGCGGAGTTGCTTGAGGTAATAAAGTTTCTGATGGATGTGGCCTCTTATATAGGGACTGGTGGCAACCTAAGACCCACCATTGATTTAAAATATTGGGAAAAAAGAACGGAGGAGCTGTGGAGGGAGGCTGGCCCTCTAGATAAATTCGTAATGGTCTTTGAGGACCCTATGGCGGCAAAGATTCATGTGGCAAGGGCCGTGGTGAGGAGAGCTGAGAGGTCCTATGTAAGGGCCATGAAGGCTCATCCGTGGCTGGAAAAGGACATCCTCAAGCTCTTGAACAGGCTTTCAGATTATTTATTTGCCCTTGCAAGGGCTATAAATAAAAGAAATGGTGGCAAAGAAATTTATTATATTAGGTAATTATCCTAACCACTCTGTTATACCCCTCTCACCCCTTATAACACCCAATGCCCTCTCCTCGTCCTCCTCAAGGGCGGCCTCCACAAGGCGCTCAATTTCCTGGCTCCAAAAGCCCAGTTTCTTCCTCAGAAGGGCCAGTACAGCCTCCCTGGCAAACACGTCGCCCGATAGGTCGGCCTTTATTTCCTTTAGCCTTTTGAAAAACTCGTCCTCCCTTCTGTCAAAGATATAAATTAAGGCCTTTCCGTCGAATATCTTCCTTATGGTGTCCTCGTCTATCTCACCCTCCCACTTGCCCTCCACCACTACTTTTATAATGGGCGGTGGACCCGTATGTTCCCCAAGGATGTTTTCTATGGAGGAAACAATCTCGTCCGCCGCGACGTTTATTATATAGCCCCTTCTAACAGGCAAAACAATCCTTTCCACCCTCTCATCCCATACGAAAACACTTCTGGGGTCCACCAGCTCAGAATCCTTGAGCTTTGTAATAACTGTGCTCCCCGGGAGCAGGAACCACCTCCCCCCAACCTTCTTATTTATTAGCCAGTGGAGATGACCCCCCACATAGACGTCAAAGCCCTCGGGGAAGAGGGAGGGATCCAGGGGCTTCTCCCTGTAGACAAGGGGGTAAAGCCCCTTTACAGGCTGGTGAAAGAGGAAGATATTTTTATCGCCATCACATTCCACCCTGTAACTCCTGATGACATCCCTCACGTAGGGATCTGGGGTCCAGCCCATCCCCACAATGCAAACGCTCCCCTCTTCCCCTTTAATGTAAATTTTTCTCCTATGGGCATTTATTATGAGGCCTATCCTCTCAAGGACTGTCAGGATGCTCTTCTCCTTGTCCTGCACTCTATCGTGATTGCCATGTATGACAACAAATGGAGTTCTATTTACCTCAAACTCCCTTATTTTTTCGTCCACAAGTTCCTCTACCCTTACACGATATTTTCTTTTTGGAAGGGAAACAAGCCCCTTCACAGCAGTGTTGAGCACCTCGATGCCTGGTCTTGGGGAGTCAAACATGTCGCCCGCATGAATGAAAACGTCCACTTCCTCCTTTTTTCCTACATCCAGCGCTGCTTCAAAACCCTTTGCCGCATCTTCCCTTCTTTCCGGATACTCCCTATTTTTTCTCCCAAAGCCGAGGTGGGTGTCCGATAGGATGAGGAGCCTCACATCCATGAGAGGAAGCGCAGTGCTTTAAGGACATGGGGCTCCACGCTATATCTGGTCGCCTTCGGTGTGGCAAGAAAATATGGTAACGACGTAAAAAGTTTTATAAGGATGTTGTTGGATTCGGGTGTTGACGCCTACGAGATGGGGTTTGCCTTTGGCATTCCAGATACCATCCCCGACGACGTAAAGGAGCTCGCGAAGGCGAACGATTTCATCCTCTCATGCCACCTGCCGCTCTGGATAAACCTAAGTGGCCCGGATATAGATAGAAATGTAAAATATCTTCTCCAGGGATTGAAAATAGCGGACGAACTGGGCAGCATAGCCGTGTTCCATATGGGCTTTTACAACGGTCTTAGTTGGCGCAAAATAAGGGATAGAGCAGCGTCCGCCATCCGTAGGGCTTTAGAGGCCTTTGACGGAAGAGGTTTTCTCGGTGTAGAGACTACTGGTAGGCAGAAGGCACTCGGTACTTTAGATGAGGTCCTGGACATCGTTAAGCTCGTGGACGACGAGCGCTTCGTTCCCGTAATTGACTGGGCCCACGTCTACGCCAGGAACAGTGGCGCATATCCCAAATCCTATGGAGACTTTCGTAGAAATACTTGAAAGGTTTGAAACAGAACTGAACTACAAACCGTTTCACTTCCATGGGGGTGGAATAGAATATAGAAATGGGAATGAAGTAAGGCACTTAAGCGCAAGAACTTTTGAACCACCACTACCGTTCCTGTTCGCCGCCATGAGGGATTTGGGTTATAAAGATTTTGTATTTATTGTTGAGTCGCCAGACTCGATAAGCGACGTTGGCTGGCTAAAGAAGGTCTGGAAACACCCTGAAGATTTCTTTGATCAGATCCCAAGGGGGCAGCAAAGGTTCTTTTAGCTGTTCCCATTAGCTAAACCATCTTAAGTTATTGGTACCCGTTCTTTCGCAGCTGGTCAGGCTAAAAGTTTTGCCATACCTTTCTTTTAAGGGTTTACAACATCTGAAGAGGGGG
>CAYZKO010000045.1:0-4448 GCA_964479315.1 uncultured archaeon | reverse complement strand
TATGAGGATGATGCCATCGGCATGATGTTTTTCCTCCTTGGGGCATGGCTCTTTGCTGAGGCGCTCAAGAGGAGGGACATAAAATATTATATTGCGGCGGGGTTGGCCTGGCTTGGGGTAGCCCTCTCGTGGAAGGTCTACGACCTCGTGGCCTACGTCCTCCTTGTGTTCTATGGGCTTGTGTTGGGGAAGTGGGTCCTCCATTATTTGCCGAGGATCGATGAGAAGAGGGGGGCCCTCCTCACCATCCTCGTTTCACTAATAATATGGTATGCTTGGAGGGCATACGCCTGGCACTCAGCCCAGCGCCTCGTGGAGACCTTCAGGCTGACAACAGACATAAATGGGGTTGGCAGCACCATTTTAATTATTCTCGGCCTCAACCCCCTCATCCCCATCCTCATGGGCCTATTCTCCTTCTACCTCTTCCTCTACCTTGTGAGGGGGGAAAGAAAATATTTCCTCTATGCGGGGCTTTCCTTTGCCGCCTCCCTACCCTTCTACTACATTTCTTCCACCTCTGGCTTCGTGGCCTTCATCAACGACATCCCCATAGGCTATGGCGCCGCCTACCAGGAGGCAACCCATACCCCCATGCCCCTCTCCTTCTACCAAGCCTTTTTTGGTAGCGCCGTAGTTATTTTTACAGTTCAGGTGGCAGCGGCGTACGTGGCCATGCTTGTGGAGAGGGACGAAAGACCTGATATAAAGATGCCTCTCCTCGGAATAATAATAGTGCTCCTCTTGGGCTTTCTTTCAATCCCCTACAATGGCTATAACTGGCTCCGAGACTTTTTTGCTGTCCCAAAAAATTTAGTTGAGCAAAGGACCTCTGTGGTGCTTGCCACCGTTGTAGAGGAAAGACATGGCTATTTCTTCTGGGGACCCAAGTATGGCCTTCTTGCTGTGGTGCCCTTCCTGGCAGCCCCATTTATTCTTAGAAAGAAGGGGATCATGCCCCTCTTTGTGTTGGCCCTCTTTGGCGTTACGCTCTACCTGGGATGGATAAAACTTAAGACGTGCTATTACTTTGGCGCCCCCCTGGGCATTGTGGCAGGTATAATGCTTTCTGAGGCCTTCGAGAAGGCAGGGAAGGAGAAGAGGGCTGTGGCGCTCGGCATTGCCCTTGTGGTGGTGTCCACCATTGCCATTGGGGTCCACCACACGGTAGGAAGAATTCCCTCGTTGCTCTATCCCCACGAAGTAAATGAGGCTATGCTCCTGATCCCCATAGCCTCAGACATGGAGTGGCAGATGGGTCCTGACCTGCTTGAGGCGTTCGAATTCATTGAGAAAAATATTGAGAAGAATGCAAGTATTTTCAACTGGTGGGGGATTGGCCACTGGCTCACCTTCTTCACAGATCACCCCGTGGCAACCGACAACACGAACGGCGTCTTCGAGGCTGACAAGTTCGTTGCCAGGGTATTTCTTGAGGATGTGAACAGGGCCTACGAGCTCATCAAAGAGAAAAATTATGACTACATATTTTTCAGGAACGGCTACGTGTGGGCAACCTCCTCCTTTGCCCTCTACGCCTACGGCCTCGAGGAGGGTCCAAAAGTTGCAAGAGATTACTTTTTCACGGTTACGGGGCCGTGCAAGGCCACGAAATATAATTATTATAACTGTGGGAGCGCCCTCGAGCCCTTCCTTGTGGATAAAAATATTTATGAGGGCGCTCCCACACTCCTCTCCCCAAGGCCCTTTGAGGAGCTCCCAACAATAGACTTAAATGGGAGGAAGTTAGGCGTATATAAAGTTTTGGACAGGCTTGTGCTGGTATCGGAGAAGATGAACAGGAGCCTCCTCTTCTACTTATGGACAGGGGGGACGGAGAAGCTTAGGCCTGTCTTTATGAACAGGACGGTTACAATTTTTAAGGTGGTAAAAGATTAAGTTTTTGCCGGACGGCCCCTCTTCCTCCTTCCAAGGGCCTTCTTCCTCCTCCTCTCCAGCTCGCTCCTGTCATGCTCTACGATCTTCCTCCTCCAGGGCCCGAAAGAAATGCCCCTGTGCTTGGCGCAGGAGATGCACACGTACATCTTTTCCCTCGTCACCCCCACAAAGAGGAGGCTGTCCATCTGGCTCCTATCGATGCCAGCAAGCCAGCTGGGTGTCTTGGTTATGGGCACCGCCTTGTCCCTGGGCACCGTCCTCCCGCAGTAGGCGCACGTCACATACGTGATCTTGCCCATGTGTACAACCTCTCCCCAAACTCTTTAAAAAACAGCGCCCCCTTTCACCCCGTGGGCGAAGATTTGTGGGAGGACTACAGGAGAAGACACCTCAGGAGGCTAGGGGAAGCGCTGGAAAAGGGGGAAGTGGATCCTCCCATTGTCCCCCTCCTCAACCTCCTTAATTCTAATGACAACTACGTCACCACCTCCTCCTGCTCCGGCAGAGTAGTCCTCCTTTCCACCTCGCCCGAGGAAGACAAGTATTCTTCCTCCTTCCACAGAAAATGGCACAGGCCTGTTATGTTTGAAGAGGTGTGGGAGGGCTACAGGGAATTTGAGGGCAGCTATCTGTGGCTCAAGGTGGACCCCTTTATCCTCCACGTGGCGGCAAAGTCGCTCCCCCACGCCCAAGCCCTGGTGGAAACGGCCAGAAGGGCCGGCATAAAAATAGCTGGGATACAGGTCATTCGTCCTCACCGCGTAAACATTGAGATAAGGGGTATAGACAGCATGGCGGTCCCCCTCCACTGGGGAAGGCCCCTGGTGGACAGGGATTATGTGAAGGTCCTCGTGGAGATCGCCAACAGGAAGATGGTAAAAAATATGAGGAGGTTGGAGAGGTTCTATGGGGCTGTGGAGGAGCTCCTCCAGGTGGTGGACTCATAAGCCTTTCGCCCCATTTTTCCCTGTGGAGGAGCTTGTGGCTGTGGCAACGGTGCTCTTTGTGGGGGCCTCCTCCGCCGCCCTCCTAAGGGGCTTTCCCCCAGTGGCGGGCTATGTAATCGGTGGGCTCCTCCTCTCCCTCCTTGGCTTCCACTCCTCCCTGGTGGACGTCCTTGCCGAGCTGGGCGTCCTCCTCCTTCTTTTTTATGCAGGTCTCGAGGTTTCGTGGAGGAGGATAGCCTCCCCCACCGCCCTCTTCGTCTCCCTGGTGAAGAGCGCCACGGGCTTTGGGCTCGCCTTCCTCCTTGGGCGCCTCCTGGGCCTAGATCTCATGTCCTCCATTGTGCTTGGGGCCTCTGCCTCCATCTCCTCCACGGCGGTGGCCCTCACGCGCATAAAAAACTTTGCTTCAAGGGAGGGGAGCCTCCTACTCTCTATCCTCATCCTTGAGGACATCTACTCCGTCCTCTTCCTCTCCTTCCTAACCTCCTCCTCCCTCTCTCACCCTCTCCTCATGCTCTTTCTTTTCCTTGGTATAGCCCGCTACCTCTCCCCATATCTAAGAACCTTCCTTGCCAAGAGCCCAGTAAGTAGCCTATCAATATATTCCCTCGGCCTTTTAATAATTTTCTCCTACATAACCTCCCTCCTCGGTCTCTCCCCCACCCTTGGGGCCTTCTTTGCCGGCCTCCTCATCTCAGAGAGCGCCCTCTCCTCAAGGATTGGGAGGGAGTTAGACGGTTTACGGAAGCTCCTCTCCCTCATATTTTTCACATCCATGGGCATCGTGGGGAGGCCCCTCCTCACACCAAGAACCTTCCTCCTGGCCATAATATTAACCCTCTCGCAGCTGGTCGCCTCCTTTGTTGGCTCCCTCGCCTCAAGGCTCGTGGGCCTCGGAGTTTTGGGATCTTCAAGGATGTTCTCCCTCATGCTCCCCTTAGGAGAATTTTCTGTCTACTTCCCCCTCCTCCTAAAAAATCCTGAGCTCGTCACCGCCTCCCTCCTGGCAGTCCTCTTCACCTCCCTCCTCTCCTCCCTCACACCACCCCTCTCACCCTACAGGGCCATAAAACCCATTCAGCTCCCCTCAGCACCATTCAAGGGCCTCTCCCCAATTTTTATAATCCCCCTTCTCTTCTACGCCGCCGCCCAGCTGAGTCTTAAGTTTGGAAAAATAACTTTCTGGGCGGCGGCGCTCATATCAATACCCCTCTTCTCAGAGCTATTTAATAAATTTGACTGCACATGTGGACATCCCCTTGAGAGGAGCCTGTGGAGGGAGAGGGTGAGGAGGGCTGCAGGAATTGGGGTAGTTGTTGCTGGGCTCCTCTGGCTTGATCCGCTCCTTCTTGGGATAGGGGGTGGGCTCCTTTGGGCTGGGAGGAGGAAATAGGGATAGAAGGTTATCTTTTTGAGGAGCACGGGTGGGGAACCATCAAGGATAGGCCTGAGGATTTTATTGTAGAAGAGGAAGGGGTGCATGGCAGGGCAAGGGTTATTCTGTTGATGGGCGGAAGGGTTAGGGATGTGAGTGAGGGCTCTGGGGAATTTTTACATGTCGTGATGGAGAAGAGGGACTGGGACACCCATGATGTGGTGGTG
>CAYZKO010000044.1:0-4459 GCA_964479315.1 uncultured archaeon | reverse complement strand
GCGAGGGAGTACGGCATACCTGCTGTGGTGGGAACGGGTCGCGCCACTCAAGTCCTCAAGGATGGGGAGTGTGTGGAGGTGGATGGGGATGAGGGGGTTGTCAGGATGGTTGATTCCTGTGAGTGACGATGTAGCGAATTTTTGGAGAGATGTGCTCCTTTTGAGGAGGCTTGAAATTTATGACAGGTATGATACGACGAAGCATGACGATTTAAAATTTATAATGGACAGGTTTACCCCATTTCCGGAGGAGGAGCTGGAGGAATTTAGGAGGCGGCCCTGGAGCCTTGTTTTGAGGGTTGTGAGGGGTGCCATCTTGGTGAACGCCTTTTCGCTCTTTATGAGGCGTGTTCTTCCCCGGGAGCCCCTTCCCTGGTATGCGGGGCTCTACCTCGTGCACACAGCCCTCGATAATAATTATTTAAAATATGACAGGCTCCTCGAAAGGCCGGACCTCCTGGGGGTGCGCATAGACAAGGACTTCACTCCCCTTGTGCCCCTGCCCTCCGTTTGGGATGTGGAGCGCTGGCTTAGAAGGGAAAAGAGGCTTGATGAGAATAGTGTAAGGGCCACAGTTTTCTCTCTAGCCCAAGACCTTGAGGGACAGGCCGTCTCTGAGGGCTACGACTTTGTGAGCTTCTTTTTGGAGGGTTATGATGTGGTGGCGCAGCGCTTTGGCCTTCCTGACCAGGCGAGCCCTATTGAGAAATTTGTCCTCTTGAGAAAAATTTTGTATAGGCTTGAGGGGGTGAGGGGAGTCGAGAGGGAGGAGGTGAGGAGGGAGCTGCTGAGGTGGGGGATTGAGGAGTAGTTATTTTTTGCTGAGGGCGTATGCGATTATAAAAATAATCATTACGAATATTATGGGATGGAGGGAGTAGAGAGAGTTGAAAAGATAAATTAGAGGGGAGATGGCGTAGATAAGGGCTGCCTCAGCGGTGCTCTTGGAGATTCCGACGCTCCCCATGGCGGAGACGAGGACGAGGGGAATTATCATGAGCAAGATGCCAGTATAAAAAAGATCGTAATCTTTTCTCATCCAGCCGCTGAGGAGGATGAAGAAGCCGAAGAGAAAAGAAAGCTGGACGAAGAGGGGGGCCAGGTGGGTGTAGTGGAGGACGATGAGGAGGAGGCCGAAGAGGACGACGAAGAGGGTTATGACGAGCTCGTAGGTGATACCGAAACCCATAGTAACCTATAAATGCACTTCCCCCTTAAAGAGGTTACCATGAGGAAGAGCCACGGCCCCTACAGGAAGTCGAGGCACAAAATAAGGCGCTGGAGGGATACGCCGCCGGTGACCCCCTCCCGCTATCTCGCGGAGTTCAGCCAGGGCCAGCGGGTGGTAATAGACATTCATCCCTCCGTTCAGGAGGGGAGGCCCCACCACAGGTTCAACGGCAGGATAGGGAGGATCGTTGGGAGGCAGGGCGGGGCCTACGTGGTGGAAATAAGAGATGGGGGCAAGATAAAAAAGATAATAAGCCACCCCATCCACCTGAGGGCGGTAGCATGATCGGGAGAGAGGTATTGGGCAAAAGGCCTGTGACGTGGGCGGAGGTGGAGGAGCTCCTTTCCCCCATCACCGACCCCACCTATGAGCAGAAGGCGACACTGGACTACGTGAGGGAGGTAAAGAAGGTGAGCGCCAAGGAGGCGAGGGAGAAAGTTAAGGCACTGGTGGAGGCGGGCCTACCGGAGGAGCTGGCAGTAAAAATAGTTAACGTCTATCCAAGGAGCGCCGCGGAGCTCCACCCCCTCCTCGTCAAGGAAAAAGGGGTAGGTGAGGAGGTCTATGAGAAAATACTCCAGATACTCTAAGGGGAGGAGCCATGAGGGAGGACTACATGCTCATCTTGGACTATTTGCCCCTCGGCAAGCCCGACGATCCGAGGGGCACACCCATCGTCCAGGGCGTGGGCACAGCCAATTTTACCCTCCTTGAAGCAGTTCCAAGAAGGGGTGCGCAGATTTCCCCGTTGGAGAAGGTCTATATAGGGAAGGAGAAGAGGGAAAAAATTACAGTAGTCAAGGGAAGAATAAGATACGAGGATCTGACGGCCATCGCTAAGGACAACCTTCCGAGGGCAATAAGAAAAATAGTTGAGGAGCAGAAGAACCGCTTCGTAGAGTTCTTCAACAAGGCGAGCCCCATAACAATTAGACTGCACTCCCTCGAGCTCCTTCCCGGCATTGGGAAGCGCCAGCTCATAAAGATTCTTGATGAGAGGGAGAAGCAGCCCTTTGAGAGCTTTGAGGACTTGAAGGCGAGGACTAAGATCCTAGGGGATCCTGTGGACATGATAGTGAACAGGATCGTGGAGGAGATCAAGGGAGGCTGTAAATACTATTTGTTTGCGAGGCCGCCGGGTAGATTGAGATGAGGACAGAATTCTTAAGCATTATAAGGAAGTACAGGGTGCCCCTTTCTGATGTGGATAAGGAGGTTCTCCTCGATGAGGACCTCTACGGGGAGGCGGCCTCCTTCCTAGGGGAGAGCCATGTTTTCTATGCCTTTCCCGGCTTCTTCTTTAAGTTTGGGAGGGGGATATGCCACGAGAGGGGTGTCAAGGCCCGGGCGGTGGAGGGGGAGTTTGGTGTGAGATGCTTGGAGGACGTGCGTCCGTTCTCCGGTCAAAGGGTTTTTTCTGAGCCTGAGCATGGGGTGGCAAGGGCCCTTGTGGAGGAGGCGGTAGGCTCTGGAATAGAAAGGGGGGTGTTTGTGGCTAGGGAGAGCGTTTTGATCAGGCTTGTGGCCGAACCTGGCTGGCGAGAATATTCTCCTGTGAGCGTGATCTCCTCACTATTTTATGATGTGGAGGCCTTTAGGGTGGAGAACCAGGCCTTCTTCTTTGGGAGGTCCCCCATGGGCATGGCCTTCCTCAGGAGGAAAAAAGAATTTGAAGGGAGTTTTGTGGAGTTTTTGGAGAGGGTCTTCAGGGAGGGGAGGGTTGGAGGGAGGAGGGTGGAGAAGACGGACCCTGAAGAATTTTTGGAGCTCTATACAACCCATAGAACCACTGGGGAGTGAGTACGAGGAGGGCCTCTTTATTTAAACAATGCGGAGGCAGGTTATAGCGTGGAGGTGGAGGATATCCTCGGCGGGGAGAAGAAGAAAAAAAGATCTCATATAGAGGAGCTTGAAAAGTTATTGGAAGAGGAAGAGGGGGAGAAAGAGGAGAAAGTGGCGGACGAAGACCTTAAGAAAAAAATCGAGACACTGATAAATGTTATTATGGAGGTTGCCAGCTCCACAGAGGACGAAGAACTCCTCATGGAGATAAAGGAAGACCTTGAGGAGGTCCTCAACAGGCTAGAAGAGCTCAAGGAGGCCCACGACACTGAGAGGATAGAGAGGATCCTTGAGAAGGAGGCTGCGGCGATTGTAAAAATAGCTAAAGAGGTTAAGAGCCTGCGGGAGGAGATTGATAAAATTAAGGACGTATCTTCTCTTGTGGAGGAGATTAGAAAAGTTATGGAGGAGGAGAAGCAGGCGAGGGAGAGGGAGATATCGGAGCTTGAAAAGGAATTGGAAACGCTCAGGGAGACGGTTAACCACGTGGTGGATGCGGTGGACGAGGACATCGAGAAGAAAATGGAGGTTGTAAAGAGGCTCGGCGAGAGGCTTGGGGAGCTCGAGAAAAAGATCGGGAAGGAAGGAGGACAGGAGCTTGCCGCTGAGCTTGCTAAACTCCGGGAAGAGCTCCTTGGCGCCATCGAGAAAATAAAGAAGCAGGGAGAGAAGGAAATAGAGACCATTTCTCACCTTGTGGAGGATGTGAAGGAGAATATAGAGCAGCTCAGCCAGAGGCTTTCGGAGCTTGAGGCGAAAGAAGTTTTGAACGTGGAGGAGGTCAAGAGGCTTGCCGCTGAGGTAAGGACGGTGGCCAAAAAATCGAAGAGGCTGCTAAGAATGGTGAGCTCAAACTCTCAGGGCCTGGCAAAGTACGGTGCAGATGTTGCGAACCTCCTTGTGACGATACACGACCTACAGGCCAAGGTCGACCGCCTGCTTGAGGAGAAGGGTGAGGGCACCCCCCACGAGCTCCTCCACCACCTCGACAAAAAACTTTCTGACCTCTCGGCCCTCCTCCGGGACGTCCAGCTCAAGAGCGCAGATAAAATTGAAAAAGAGCTCGATGAGCTGAGGCACCAGCTCGAAAACCTCCATGCAGAGGTGGGATCCCTTTATGTGACCATCAAGACTGCCGATCCCACAGCGGAGCTCAAGGAGATAGAGAAAATCCTCAAGGACCTCACCGACAGGGCCAACAAGGGCATCCTCTCCACGGAGGAGGTGAAGGAAAAGCTTGCCGACATTGAAAAGAGGCTCGAGGACGTCATCTCGCTCATCCCCATTAACGACATAAAGACGATGCTTGAGCTTGCAAAGCAGGTGGAGGCAAAAATCGACGTGCTCCACGAGAAGGCGGATCGGGCCGCCGCCGTCATCGCCGCC
>CAYZKO010000043.1:0-4506 GCA_964479315.1 uncultured archaeon | reverse complement strand
AGGGGAGAGCCCCGGGCGGGATTTGAACCCGCGACCTCCCGCTTACAAGGCGGGCGCTCTGCCTGGCTGAGCCACCGGGGCGCGGGAGCGCCGGGGGTGGGATTCGAACCCACGCGGGCAGAGCCCACCGGTTCTCCAGACCGGCGCCTTGACCTCTCGGCCACCCCGGCCCGTTCTAAGGTGGCCCACACCTTTTAAAACTTTGACTACCTCACCCTTACACTTGCAATGGCGGGCAGCACTGCCTCTATCCCCCTCTTTATAACCTCCTCTATTTTCCACTTAAACTCCTGGGGTTGTGTGGTCTTTACCACCACGTCGACCACCAAGAAGGGCCCCACGCCCGTGGCCTTCACCACCTCCAGCTGGGCACCAACCTGGCTGGCAACCCTTTCAACAACGGCTTTGACCTCCTGGCTGTTTTTTATAATGCCAAGCTGACCCTTCAGGAGCTTTAGGATGTGGAAAGTTGTATAGGTGGAAATTACGAGGGCTATGAGCTTGTCAGCAACGCCCATGCCCCCTAAGGATAACAGAGCAGCCAGTATAACGCCCATGGAGCTTGCAATGTTTCTTTCTATGTCTGAGGCCAGGAGGGTGAGGACCTTTGTGTTTGTTGTTACAGCCTCACTCCTGAAGTCGATGTAAAGGTAGAAGAGGAGCATGATATAGAAAATTTCGGCAGTGAGGACGAGCTCTGGGGCTACAAACTTATTCTGTAGTGGCAGAAGAATAAAAAGTGATAGCTGGGAGAGGAGAAGGAGGAGCGTTAGTGGAATGATACTTCCGTTTAAGACCTTTACAAGGGTGTGGTGTCTGTCCGCCATAAACTCTATGGTCGTGAAGAGGGCAAAGATTATCAACGCATCTGTCAGGCTTAGGATGGCGTCTGCAAGAACTGAAAGGGAGTGGGTGATGGAGTGGAGGTAGAGGAGGAGGGAGAAGAGGAAGAGCAGGGCTGTGGCTTTTTTCATGAGCGTCAGGCGACCGTCATGCACCCTTTAATTAGCCTCCACCCTCCATAAAAGCATTGGGGTTCCTCTTGTTACGTGAAGGTGTTGGGCATAGCATATGAGGGGAAGGTGTTTGGACGTGGGGGCTCCAAGGAGGGGCCCTACGGTGTTTTTAGTGTTCTCCGTTATCTTGAAAAATATTCTGTGTTTTTTGAGAGACCGGTGGAGGTAAAACCTGTTGGGGTCATAGAGATAGAGGGTGGAGAATCGATAATAGATGATGTAGAGGCCTCGGCGTCCAACGAGATACCGGCATACGTCGGTGGGGACCACACCATAACGTTGGGCCTTGTAAGGTATTTTAAGAGGCATTGGGGAAATCTGCGGGTTGTTGTGCTCGACGCCCACCTCGATGCCCGCGACAGTTGTATGGGTGAAAAAATAAATCACGCTACCGTTGTAAGGCGCCTCTATGAGGAGACAGGCGATGTGACGGTTATGGGAGTGAGGAACGTGTCATCGGAGGAGATGGAGTGGGCGGCCACCAGAGTAAAAGTTATACCCTACGGGTTACAACCCCTTTTTACAGATACGCCTGTCTACCTCTCCATTGACATAGACGTATTCGATCCTGCCATAGCCCCGGGGACAGGAACCCCAGAGCCCGGCGGTCTTTCATTCAAATCTTTTCTGAAGTGGCTAAAGGAATCCACTTTCCCCTTGGTGGCCTTTGATGTGGTGGAGGTATCACCACCCCTTGACCACAATTTTAAGACCCAGCACCTTGCAGCAACAATTTTAAGGGAAGTGGCCGCCAAGTTCCTCCTCTAATTATAAACGACATTCACGGAAGGGGACCTCCCCAACCCTTAAATAGGGTCTATGCCAGGTGATAGCGTGAGGGTGGGCGAGGCAACCCTCAGGCTGTGCGAGGGCCCAGTTTGGCACTATCCCTACATTAGACAGCTCGCTCCTGCTATTGTAAAATATATGGTAGAGGAGCTTGGCGAAAAGGAAACCTTAAGGAAATTTGCACATCCCTTGTGGTACCAGGCCTTTGCCACCACCCTGGGCTTCGAGTGGCAGTTCTCAGGGGCCACCACAGTGCCCATTAGAGCCCTAAGGGAGGGCCTCCCGGCGGACTTTCCTATTAAAATATATGGCGGAAAGGGAAAGGTGGAAGTTCCAGAGGAGTGGAGGGAGGTAAGCAGGGAAACGGCAAAGTTCGATAGCACAGCCTTCCAGGACGGCTACTCTCTTTATTTTCACGCACTCCTCACCTATGATAAATATTGGATCGTTATAAATCAAGGCATGAACACCGAAAGAAGACTTGCCAGGCGCTACCACTGGAGCTGGGAGGGAGAGGTGGCCTCTGGGGCCAAGGAGAAGATGGCCCTCGTTTTCAACGACTCCAATAGGGAGCTGAGGGAGGCGGTGGTGGACATAGTTCAAGATACACCTCCGGAAAAATTAGAGTATACAATCCTAACACTCCGGCGGCGCCTGGAAGGACAACGAACGCTCTTTGATTGGTATACAGACATAAACATCCAGCGCATGCCCTACTATTTAAAGATACCCACGCGTATAAACCGAAGGGCTCTGGAGATCGCCCGCGACGTATCAAATTTTAAGGAACTCCTTATGGTGGAGGGGCTCGGCGCCGCAACCCTCAGGGGGCTGGCATACGTTGCCTTCCTCGTCTACGACATCCCCATCTCGTGGGAGGATCCTGTTCTCTTCACCTTTGCCTTTGGCACGAAGGTGGGCGTGCCCTACATGGTGGATATTAATGCCATGGAGGAGGCAGCCCACTTCTTCATGCAGGCCTCAGAGGAAATAAAGTTGGGCAACAAGGAGAAGAAATTCCTCCTAAAGAATTTAGCTCGTCTGGTGAGGAAATATGTCTCTCAGGAAAGCCATAAAGGCCCTTCTTGACGCCCTCATACTTTCAGAACGCATAAAGCCAGCCCAGGACGCTAAGCGCAGAATATTTAGGAAGTATCGGCTGAGGGAGGGACTGGAGAAATTTGCCACAGCGGTGTTCTATGGGGTTCTGCGGCGCATGGGAATATATGACGAAAAAATAAAAGAGTTAACGGGCTCAAAAAACGTTTACCTCCTGGATGAGACGCTGCGTAATGCCCTCAGGCTCACCTTCGAGCTCCTAAAATACAGAACACTGTCTAGCAAACAGAGAAAGCTTGTGAGGAGTGTCCTTGCCGGAGAAATAAGAAAGCGATCGCATCCGTATGCTTCTATGTTCTTTTGGGACAGCTGGGACACCATAAAAACCATGGAGCTTGTTCCAAGGAATAAAACAGAGGAACTCGTCTATAAGTATTTTGTATCATCCCTCTACATCAAAAAACTTTCGGAGCTCATAGACGATGTAGAAGCCTACCTCCAAGAGGTTAATAAAGTTCCCCCCATACCACTTAGGGTCAACACCCTAAAGTCCTCGCGGAAAGAGATAAGAAAAATTCTACAAGAACGGAACCTCCGCTTCACAGAGAGCCCCTACCTCCCTCACTTCAAAGTATACGACGCCATTGACCTCGAAACCTTCCAGCCCTTCAAGGAAGGGAAGGTTTTTGTTCAGGAGGAGGCGGCTGCCATGGCCTCCCTTTTCCTTGGCCCGCAGCCGGGCCAAACCATTGTTGACATGGCAGCCGCCCCAGGAGGAAAAACGGTGCACCTCGCAGAGCTCATGGAGAATAGGGGTAAGATCTATGCTGTGGATGTGGATGAGGAGCGCATGGAGCGGCTGAAGGAAATTGTGAGGCGGGCTGGGGTCACCATTGTGGAGCCTGTTGTTATGGATGGGAGGGATGCCCCTCGCGAGCTTGGGGAGGCCTTTGCGGACGGTGTGCTCCTGGACGCCCCCTGCACCTCCTCCGGAACCATACAGAGGAATCCGGAGCTTAGGTGGAGAATTATGGAGGAGGATATAAGGGCATTCGCATCCCTACAGAGGGAGCTCCTGGAGGCCTCCTGGAAGCTTCTCAAGCCAGGGGGAAGACTACTGTATGCCACTTGCTCTATCTTTAGAGAGGAGAACGAAGATAATATTGAATGGTTCCTAAAAAACCATAAGGAGGCCAAACTTTTGCCCATAGACGGACCCTACGACGAAGGCCTTATTCCGGGCACCCAGAGGGCCTGGCCCCATAGACACCACACCATCGGATTCTTTTACGCCTTGTTGGAGAAGGAGGGCGGTTTTTAAAGGTTTGTGTTAACATCGTTAACTGTGCTTGAGGTCCAGGGGCTTGAGGTGAAGGTGGAGGGAAAGAAGATAGTAAAAAATGCTTCCTTTACCCTGAAGCCGGGGGAGATCATTCTCCTCATGGGTCCCAATGGGAGCGGCAAAACAACACTCCTTAGGGCCCTGGCTGGAGATCCAAGGCTTGAGGTAAGTGGAAAAATAATTTTGGACGGTGAAGACATAACCCACCTCGACCCTGTGGAGAGGTTCAGGAAGGGTTTATTTTTGACTTTCCAGATTGTCCCTGACTTTGAGGGCTTAAGGGTGAAAGATATCCTTGAG
>CAYZKO010000042.1:0-4618 GCA_964479315.1 uncultured archaeon | reverse complement strand
CATTGAAAGATTTGTTCAGAAACGCGACGAGATGGAAAAAAGGATAGCGGAGGTGGGCGCCAACCTTATAGACAATGGCTCCAAGATCATCACCCACTGCCACTCCTCCACCCTCATGGCCATCTTCAAGAAGGCGGCGGAGGAGAAAAAGTTTGTGGTATATGTGACGGAGACGAGACCGAAGTATCAGGGCCTGAAGACGGCCAAAGAGTTGCTGGAGCTCGGTGTTAAAGTAATCTATATTGTCGATAGCGCCGCATACTATTTTATGAAGGAAGCTGACCTATACATGACAGGGGCCGACGTCATCACGGCAGATGGCAAAGTTATAAACAAGGTGGGGACCGCCCTCATGTCGGTGGCTGCCCACGAGTTTGGAGTGCCCCACTACGTGGCCGCCTCGAGCCTAAAATTTGATCCCGCCACCATCCTCGGGTTGAAGGAGCCCATAGAGGAACGTAGTCCTGAAGAAGTAATCGATCCAAAGCGCTTACCAGGGGCAGAAATAAGAAACCCTGCCTTCGACGTCACGCCTCCAAAGTACGTGAGTGGCATTATTTCGGAGAAGGGGCTCCTAACCCCCCACGCCTTTGTGGCCCTGCTCTCCAGGGAAAAATCCGTCGATCCCGCCCTTGAGGAGATCGTTTCTGTTATGCGTCATTGGAGGACCCACCACGGGCCCACTTCATGAGGAGATCAACAAGCTCCCTCTGCCTGAATACCACCACCGTGTGTTCCCCCTTTATTCCCACGGGGGTCAAAAATACATAGGCTGCCTCCTCCGTAATTACAACATCGAGGGGGCCCTTGCGGGAGGAAGGGGAGAGGGCCTTCAGACGCTCCCAGCTCTGTATGGTGTAGACCACCGCCACGGGCTTCCCCCTCACCACAGAGAGGGGATCTATGGAGGAGGGGACGTGCACAGTGTAGTTCTGAGGGGTTTTGGAGTGGGCAAGCCCTATAACTTTTATCCTGTCGAGCTCCTCCTCCAGCCGAACAATCTCCTCCCGCTTCCTTTTTACATAACGCCTGAGGGCCTCAATCCCCCCAGGTAGAACATACCTCCTGGGTCTTCCCTCCATTAGGGCTACCATACCGCTCCTTACAAGTTTTTCGAGCACGTCGTAGGCCTTCGTCCTGGGCACCCCCGATTCCCTGGCGATCTCGGGCACTGTGGCATCCTCTAGACGGGCAAGGGCCGCCAGCACGCGGGCCTCATACTCCCCGAAGCCTAACCTTTTAAGTATCGTCACAAGCTCCACATTAGTAGTGGAGGCGAGGCTTGTAAAAGGGGTGGGGTCATGGAGAGGTCCATTCAGCTGGTGGTGAACGACGAGATAAAGGCTGTGAAGAAGCTTAAGACGGAGGAGGCCACCCCCAAGGACGTTGTGCTCTTCCTCGCCAGCCTCGAGGCCACCATGGAAAGGCTCATGGACATATACGTAAGCAAAATTATGTCCTTAGGCGTGCTCGACTCCCTTAAGGTGGAGTGCTCCACTGAGGCGCTAAGGGGCATCTCAAGGGTGGTGAACGGCATAGTCAAGGGCCTGGAGGTGGATAAGAAGGAGAGGGAGGCCCTCAAGCTCCTCCTGAAGGTCTACATCTTGAGAAAGCTTATCAACAAAGCTGGCCTCGATGTGTTCTACACCAAGGTGGCTGAAACTTTAAGGAAAGGTCTCAAAAAGAGATAGGGGGCCCGTGGTGTAGCCTGGCCCAGCATTCGGCCTTCGGGCGGCCGCGACCGGGGTTCGAATCCCCGCGGGCCCACCACATCTTCCCTTGGTGGAGATGACCCAGGTAAAAGAGGGTTCTGAAAATATCACTGAGGGCCTCCTCAAGGGTTCTATAGCGAAAGAGGTGGGAGGAGAGGGGGCTGTCGCTGGCGCCAAATCCCGGAATGGGTTCTCCCCTTAGGTTTCCCGCCACCACAACCTCCATCCTCTCCTCTGAGGGCAAGAGAACGGCTAATATTAGATCAGAGGCCTCAAGCAGGTAATCTATATGCCAGAACTTATTTTTATCGGCTCGTTCGTGTCTCCTCAGTCTTCCAAGGAGGCTGCCCATGGCCGATCCCACATAAACATAATAGCCCCCTTCGAGGTTGAACCTCCTTGACCTTGTAATAATTTGGCCGCCCCCGTAAAAGAGCACGAGCAGGTACGAACCTTTTAAAGGCTTTGCCTCCATAACTACCACCGGGTGGTTTCATGCCCCTGGTGGTGCTCCCCCAGAAGAGGGGGGAAGAGGCCTTAAAGGAGGCCCTACGCCTCGCCGCCCGCCTCAGGAGGGAGCTTGGCATAAAATTTAATAGGGACGCCGACGACGTCTACCAAGCATTGCTTGGCGTCCTGCTGGGGGTGGAGGAAGTTCTTAGGACAAAGGATTTGTTCACTGGGCTGAAAAAAGTTGTGGAGGAGAAGGGGGAGAAGACGGAGGGAGGCACCTATATCTGGCCCGGCCATCTCAAGACTGCCGCCAAGGAGCTCGGAGTAGAGTGGGAAGAGCTCAAAAGAATTCTCAAGGAGAGTGACATTATTTCTTACGACAGGAAGAAGAAGAAATACCTTATAAAGGAGATATAGGCAGTCTTTTAAGCTGCACCGCTCCATGAAAAGGGTGAAGGGCGTTATTGTGGAGAGGCGGCGGACACCCAAGGGCAATCAGTATACCCTCTTCGACGGGGAAAAATTTCATACGTTCGAAACCGATAAAAATATACGGTCAAAAAGTATTTCTGTCGATGGGGATGACATTGAAGAGCTGGGGGAGGAGGTTCTGAAGGAGGTAAAGGCCAGGTTCTTTGAGAGGGCGAAGTATGGCGGCGAGATTCCCCCTTTCCTCAAGGGGGTGTCAGACGTTTTTGAAAGGCTGTGGAAGGAGATAGCGTTTGCCAAAATAACCAGGGGGAAGGTCCAGGTCTTTTACGACGCCGATGCGGATGGTATAATATCTGCCCTCCTCCTCTCGGAGGTGGTAAAAACCTCTCTAAAACCTCTACGCCCCTATCAGCTGGAGATTGCTACCGGATTGTTCCCCGATTTTTCCGCTGACTTCTACGTAATTCTGGACATGGGATCTGGTGATACGCCTGGTGTAAAGTTTTTGAGCAGGCTTAGGGATACGTACGTCGTGGACCATCATATCACAGACACGTGCATTGTCCCATGCGTGAATCCTGCCCGCAACAACCCAGAGGCCTCGAAATACTTCACCGCCCTCATTGTTTCTCACCTCGTGGGCCAGTGGATAAAAAGGGATGAGTGGCTGAGGGTGGCGGCGGCTGGGGACAGGTCAGAGGCCCTCCCCTGGACGAAGAAGGATAGGGAAAAGGCCCTGGCGCTGGAGCTCTCCACAGAGCTTCTGCCCCAAACCCCCCAGACTTGGAAAAGCGTCCTGGAGGACCTTTGGAGGGAGCTCTACGAGATAGTAAAATATAGATTTGAGGTGATCGACGAGATGGCCCAGAAGGAGGAGAGAACGGTGGAGGGCCAGAGGGTATTGATAGTGAGCTATCCCCCCGCAGGCTTCTCCTATCCCCATAGGGGAAAGGTGGCATCGTGGTATATGGAAAGGGGCTACGACATGGTTGTGGTCGTGGAAGCTGAGCGCACCAAGGAATACACCGTGAGCATAAGGTCTTCCAGAAATATTTACTGGCTGATAAAAAAGGTTGAAGAGAGGGGGATTGGGAGGGGGTGGGGGCACCCCAACGCCATCAGCATACGGACCCCCTTCCCCCACCAAGTCTTGAAATTGGCTGGTATCGAGGGGGTGTAAGTCTTAAAAAGTCGAAGGCTCACTTCTCCCCATGAAGCTCTCTCCCTCCTTCAGGCTCAAGCCCACGGACAGGAGGCTCCTGGAGCTCATGAAGGTGGGGGATGAAAAACTTGCAGCCCGCAGGCTGGGCCTCCCCCTTTCCCACATAAAGAAAAAGATTCGAAAGCTTAAAAATTTAAAGATGATGTGATGGGTGGGCCCGTGGTCTAGCCCGGTATGACGCCTCCCTCACGCGGAGGAGGTCCCCGGTTCAAATCCGGGCGGGCCCATCCACAACCCTTTTATACCACTCCTCCCCTTACCTTTGTGAGCCACGGGGAAGAGTTTGATTTTCGCGGGAAAGCCGTCATTCAGACCTCCGCTACGTTGTAAAGAGGGTGTTCCCCAAGGAGAAAGAAGCCCTCAAGAGAGAAATCGAGAAGTTTTACAAGGAATAGAAATTTTAACGCCTCATGCGCATCTCCTCCAAGATTTTTAATATCCGTTGCACTTTTTGAACTCCCCTATCCGTCAACCTTAAATAAAACAGGGTACGATCTAAATCCACCCACACTCCCCCTCGTCGGGCAGTCCTCCCCCTCGGCCGGACAGTTGCAACGTTTAACAAACTTTTTTTAACCTGAGGCTCGAGCTCCTTAAGGCCGTCCACCTCAACTCTCAACCTCTCATAATATTTCTTTGCCTTCTCCTCGCTCATCTTTTCCACGACCCCTAATAGCTCGCCGATAAGTTTTTCGTTCTCTCTCTTCGATTCCTCAAAGGCTTCAACAACTGTATAGGCACCTTTTAAAACATTGTGATGCGCCACCAACTGATGAAATATCTCTTTATTCCTCAGTTC
>CAYZKO010000041.1:0-4710 GCA_964479315.1 uncultured archaeon | reverse complement strand
CTCCTCTCCCCATTCTATCTCCTGGACCTCCTCCACATAGAAGCCCCCTCCCTCTTCCCCTGCACCACCTAGTCTCACCACAGGGACGGGCGCAGCTCCAGTGGGCCCCACGGGCGCCACCTTTTTCTTTGGGGTGGAGACTGTGTAACTGGCGGCGGGCTTCACCACCCTCACATGGACGCTCCTTGTGGTGGTATGGCCCGCCAGGTCTGTTACCTTTACTGTGATGGTGTGGCTTCCTACTTCATCAAAATAGCAGCGGGCGAGATAGGGGGACGATAGGTAATATTTCCCGTTGCACTTTATCTCGAAGGAGGCCACTTTGGTGTGGCCTGGATCATACCAGTCCACTTCTATTTCTATGGGCTCCCCCACATAAAATACCTCCCCCTCCTCCGGCTTAATTATTTTTACTACAGGTGGTGTTCTGTCAATTTTAACCTCACCGAAACTATATTTATAACCGTCAACTACCAAGAACACTTTATACTCTCCCTCCCTATTCACGACGCACGTAATTTTATTGCCCTCAACGCTGCACGTGCCCACCTCCCTACCTTCCTCATCAACCACCCTGGCCTGCGATACCTTGAAGTTCACCTCTGCAACCAGTACCACCTCCTCTGTCCACCCCCCTTCATAATTTGTCTCCACCTTTATAACCTTCTTCTGCGGCTGTTGTGGTGGCTGTGATGGCTGCGATGGTTGTGAAGGCTTAGGGGATTGTGATTGTTTTTCCTCCACCACAATGCCCACACGGGCTGTGGTGACTGCCCTTCCGTCGGAAGCACTCACCACAATAACATACTTCCCAGGCTCCTCGTATACGCACTCTACACTCCCTCTTTCTCCTCCAGATACCACCTTGTTGCCACAGTTAATCGTTACCGTAATTTTATCTCCGTCTGGATCCCTTGCCTCCCACCTTACCTTTACCTTCTCCCCCACCTTTACCCTTGCGCCCTCCTGCGGGGATAGGATAGCAAGGGAGGGTGGCGAGTTGGGCTTATACGAGAGGTTAAATGTTTTCTCCTTCCTTGAGCTGTTGAGGGCCCTGTCGAGGGCGCTGCATACCACCCTGTATTTCCCATATAGGGTGATGGGCAGGGAGAGGCTACACTCCTTTAAATTCCCCTGGGCTCCACACACCCTTTCCCTATGGACGTTCCCTGGTCCGCTTACGGCGATCTTGACGTACGATAGACCTGCGAGGCCATCGGATGCTTCACAGCTGAAGGTGGCAACTCCATTGATTTTGAAATTTTTAGGAGAAGCTATTGTGATGGTGGGAGCCAGCGGATCATATTTTACGGTAGCCACTTCCTTCTCTAACTCCTCCCCCGAAACCAGCGCCAGCACCCTTACCTTGTTTTCTCCGGGCTCGAGTTGATATACATATAGCACGCAGCTGTATAAATATCTTCCCACACCACGGTTCACGCTACATTTTTTATAGAGCCCAGCGTGATACTGGGTGTTTATGTAGACCTCTGGCTCCTGGGGGGCGTAGACAGCCCCAACCACGGTTATAGCCTTATCCCTTGCCCACGCCCCAAGCCACCCAGACCCAGGAAGATGTACATCCCACACCTCTAATTTCTTCCCCTCCTCTCCCTTTTCTACATATTTCTTCCCCTCCATGCGGACGGTGGTGCATGCGGTGGCCAGGTGGGGATCACTAAAGTCTTTTCCAGCGTAGCCTGGAAGGGGAAGGGCCACACATACGCTGTGCTCCCCCGCCTCCTGGAAGGTGTAGGTATTTTTCCGGAGGGGGCCCGTCCCGTCCCAGTAATACCAGAACTCGTAGGGCCCTTTTTCCGGGACTGCAACAGGATTAACAGTTACAGTTTTACCTTCAACCCTTACATTTAATTTTATTCCAACAACCTTTATATTTACGCGCCTCACATCTTCCTTATTCCATACCTCTATGGTATAGGCGCCAGGCCCCCTATAGATGCATGTAAACTCACCTAAAAGGGCATGGGGCTCGTCCCTGGCACTACATTTAATATATTTCGCCCCCTCCGCCTTTACTTTTACGCTTACCCTGTTCCCCTTGAGCCCAAAGTAGTCCCCCTCCTTGGGATATAAAATCCTTATCGTCTTTTCCCCTTTGCTGACCTCTTCCCGCGGGGTCTCCCCCTTTTTACTAACCGGCTTTACGGTTATCCTCTTTGAGGCGCGGGCTGTGATCTCCGGTGAGGCTGCGGCTTCGCAGGTGATGGTGGGCGTTATTTTAACGAACACCTTGCCTATATCTTTTTGCCATATTAGCTCGAAGGTATGGACCTTTTGTTTGGTATTTGTTGCTTCAACCAATTCTCCATCAACAACCAGCTTTAAATATGCCTCCCTCGAAGCTTTACATGTTATATAGAACTTTTCATCGGCAAAAACCTCGTCAGGAGCAGATATTGTTACCTCCAACCCCTCATATAATTTTACAATTCCAGAGGTTTCGTACCATTTCTGACCGTCGTAGCCTGCGCAAACAATGTTCAGCTCGTCCTCCTTAATATTTTTTGTGTCAATGGACGCCTCCAGGATGGTTACTTTCTCAATAGCGTTTTTTATTATCTTGTATTCGGGCGGTTTAGAGAGAAAGAGTGCAAGATAGAGTGGCTCGTCGCTTGTGCATTTTATCTTGAGGGCCTCTCCCCTCTCCACGGAGGAGGGGAGGAAGAGGTGTACGGAGGCAAACGCCGTGGAGAGCAGGAGAAGGAGGAGAAGCCTCCTCACCCCACCACCCCCTTACCACCATTAAGTAGTTAACAGTGCATATTAAAAAGGTTGCGGTGTTCACACTGTTAACATGGTCCTGACCCCCCAACAGATCGAGGAGGTCAGAAAAATATTATCACCAATAAACAAGGAGGTAAAAATACTATTCTTCAAATCTAATCAGCCGAGCTGCATCTACTGCAACGTCATAGAAGAGCTCCTTGCCGATATAAACAAGGCAAATAATAAAGTCACCTTTGAGGTTTATGATGTGAGCAGCGAGGTTGCTCAAGAATTTAACGTAAAGCACGGCCCCACAATGCTTTTCAGGGACAAGCCTAATATTATTTACATGGGGATCCCCTCCAACAGGGAGTTTCCGGCATTTCTGGGCGACCTCCTCCTCTTAGGCACTGACAAGCTTGAGTTCGAGCCCGATCCCCACCTCCTGGAACATTTAAAGGAGATAAATGACCCAATAGACATCCTCGTATTTGTTACGCCAGAATGCCCCTACTGCCCCTATGCTGTAAAGGCGGCCCACCGTATCGCATATTTTAACCCCAACGTGAAGGGCATCATGATCGAAGCCCACGAATATCCCGAGATGGCCGACAGCTTCAACGTCATGGGAGTGCCCAAAAATGTTATCTTAAATAGAGATACGGGCGAGGTGCTCTTTGAGTGGGAGGGGAGCCCGCCCATGGTGGAGGCCGCCTTCGACTACTTTGTGCACCAGCTCTACCACGCGGTGGTGGGACATGAGCATTGAGTTTGACGTGGGCTTCTCGACCCCCTCACAAAAACTCAAGCCAGAGTATGATGTGGTTGTGGTGGGGGGAGGACCCGCCGGGCTCACGGCGGCCCTCTACTCCTCCCGCAGCCTCCTCAGGACAGTGGTGATATCAAAGGACTTTGGGGGACAGGTCCTAGACGCCCATCTTGTTGAAAACTATCCAGGATTCGAATCAATATCCGGATCTCATCTCATGGACAAATTTAGGGCTCATGCGGAAAAATTCGGGGCAGAGATGGTGCAGGCGGAGGTGAGGGAAATAAGGAGGGAGGGCGTAGGCTTCCGTATCATTACAAACCTTGGGGAAACCCGCTCCACTGCCCTCATATACGCCACGGGCTCCCGTCATAGAAAGTTAAGGGTTCCGGGGGAAGAAGAATTGTTGGGCAAGGGAGTTTCCTACTGTGCAATATGTGATGCCGCCCTTTTCAAGGGAAAGGTTGTGGCGATTGTGGGAGGTGGTAATACAGCCTTCATGGATGCAGAACTCCTTACTGAGTACGTGGACAAATTATACCTCATCCATAGGCGGCGTGGCTTCCGGGCAGAGCCCATCTACGTGGAGCGCATTAAACGAAACCCCAAGGTGGAATTTGTGATACCCTATGTGGTGAAGGAGATCCAAGGAAAAAATAGAGTGGAGCGTCTTCTTCTCCTTAATAGGGAGACGGGGGAAGAAAAGATCTTGGAGGTGGACGGCATCTTCATAGACATAGGCATGGAGCCACAGACAGAGCTCTTGAAGGGCCTTGGTGTGGAGCTCAACGAAAGGGGCTACGTGGTGGTGAAGCCGGACCAGTCCACCAATGTACCTGGCCTCTTTGCAGCAGGGGACGTTACCACCGCCTGCAACGGGGTCCACCAAATTGTTACGGCAGCGGCTCAGGGGGCTGTGGCGGCCCTCTCCGCCTATGAATATATAAAAAGGGTGAGGGGCCATGGATGAGCTGAGGCTACTTGAAAAAATATACTTTGACAAGGATCTACTGTATCTTATTTTTAAGGGGGACGTAGAATTTGAGGCTGGCCACGCCCTCGGCATAGAGAGGGACGGTGTAAAAAGATACTACTCCGTTGCGTCCGCCCCCTCAGACGAAGCAGTAACATTTGTGGTGCACCTTGTTCCTGGAGGAAAAATGAGCACCATCTTCCAGAACGCCCGCCCAGGGGATGTGTGGAGGGTAGTTGAT
>CAYZKO010000040.1:0-4740 GCA_964479315.1 uncultured archaeon | reverse complement strand
ACTTTTTCAACAAAGGTGTCGATGTCCATGCCTGTCCTTCTCTTTAACTCCTCCTCGGTGACCTCCCCTCCGCCAACAAATTCCCCACGCGCCAGGATCATCTCTTTGAGGGTTCCGTGATCGACCTCCCCCCATGTTATGTAGTCCTTTGCTTTTTTTATCATGCCGAGTGTAGAGGGGTCGTCCCCCACCACCACACAATGATTGACGCGGGTGAGCCTCAGCCTCCTGAGCGTTTCCTCTATCTCCTCCCTTACACCTACGCTGCCCCTCACCCTCACAACAGCCAGGGCGCTCACCAGTCCACCCCCACCTTGGTGAGGTCCTCCTCCCTGAAGCGCAGGGAGTACGTCTGCTTCAGGGCATTTATTGTGGCCTGGACAAAGTTTATTGTAGTTCTGGTATTGCCATAGCCCTTGGACCACACGTCCTTAATGCCCGCAAGCTCAAGGACAGGCTTGATGGCGTCCGCCGCCACCAGGCCCACGCCCCTTGGGGCGGGCTTGAGGACCACGCGGACGCTCCCCGCCTTGCCCTCCACCTGGAAGGGTATTGAATGGGGCAGGCCGCAACCACACTCCCAAGAACCGCAGCCCCTCCTTACACGTATAATATTAAGTTTTGCCTCCTTTATGGCCTTTTCCCGGGCGGTCCTAACATCCTTTGCCTTCCCAATGCCAAAGCCCACATACCCATTTTTGTTGCCCACCACCACCGCCACGTTTATGGATCTCCTCTTGCCAGAGTCCGTCACCCTCACCGTGGACCAGCGCTTGACCACCACCACCTGTAGGCCTGGTAGGAGGGTGTCAACAATTTCTGGTTCGAAGAGGGGGAGGTTTGTGGCCAGGGCCTCCTCCATGGAATTTATTTCTCCCGCCGCCACAAGCCTCCCCAGCTTCGTCTTGGGCACCCATTCACCCTTCATGCCATCACCTTCCCTTTCATCTCCTCCACGTGGGAGGGGAGGTCTTCGGGGGCAAGCCCCCTCTTAAGATATCCTGAGAACTGCCTCTTGTATTTTTCTGGGTCGCTCTCTTTAAGGAGCTTTGCATAGTTGGAGATGTGAAGGCCCTTTATTCTTTCCTCGGAAGGGAGGGCCTCCTCGCCATGGGGAACCTCCAGGCCCCCATCAAGGGCCCCTTTTAGGACGGCAAAGACCGTGGAGCCGTGGACGGGGGTGTGGAAGCCTATGTCGAGCACCGCCTCCTTGAGGCCCTTTTCCCTGGCCCTCTTGGCCACAAGGAGGCCGAGGAGGTAGCCGGCGGGGGTGTTGGCGGGATGACCTTTCCAACCCATTTTTATTAACTCCCTGCTGTTGGCCTGAACAAGGACCCTGTCCCCCTTTTCACCAGGAGCAATTATCTGGACAACAATAGAATTATTATAGACCCGGACGACGAGCCTGGGCTTGCCAGACTTGAGTAGGGCGATGCGCTTGGGATAATTGGTCTTCTTCTCCCTTATGCGCCTCAGCTTCACCCTGTAGTTGGGTCCCGTTGCCATTCCTACCCCCTCACGAGCTCCAGCACGTGGGCCTTGCTCCTTATGAAGCCTCCCTTGGCCTGGCGATAAAGTTTCCTATACGTCCTCCTATCAATGACCCCCTTTTCCCTCAGGCGCCTCAGGAGCCTCCTGATGGCCCGTATCTTTTTCATCCACTCCCTTTTTGGATCGCTCCTTGCGGTGGGGGTTCCCTTTCTGGAGCCGGGCCCCCTTCTTCTTCCTTTTTTCTTTTTCTCCCTTAGGACACGGGCCCGGCTCCGGGAATACCCCTTCTTCTGGAGGATGCGTATAACTCCCTTCTCTACAAGCCTCCTCAGGTCCTCGCGGGTGAGGGCCTGCGAAATTTCTTCCAGCCCCTTTGGGTCCACCCACACCCGCTTGAGGCCCACGCCATACATCCTTGCCACCAGCACCTTGGCCCTGCCCACGTTCATGGGTTAATCACCCTGAGGCCCAGCTCCTGGGCTTTTTTGACAATGAGCTCCCTCTTTCTCCTCCCCACCGTGGAGGCTATCCTGACCACCACATCTTTTAAACCTTGGAGCTCCTCCACACTCCTCACCAGCACCTCCCGGAGGCCTGAGGGGTGGAGCCCCCGGATGAGCTTGGGGACCCTGTAGCCAATCTTGACCACCCTGCCCTTATC
Source organism: uncultured archaeon (assembly GCA_964479315.1). Lineage (GTDB taxonomy): Archaea > Iainarchaeota > Iainarchaeia > JAADDC01 > JAADDC01 > WANZ01. The sequence continues at coordinate 2,588 of CAYZKO010000040.1, read as the reverse complement.
CTTTCTTTCCCTTCTTTTCTTTGAGTCTATGCCCTTGGGCTTCCTCCACGACATTTTTAGCCTGACCTTTCCTGGTGTTCTCTGGCGAAGGAACCTGTAGTGCCTCTTCTTTTTTATTAGGGTCTCTATTTTCATCCCCAAACCCCCTTCTCAACGATGTAGATCCCGTCCTGGAATTTTCTCTGGTCAAAAGAGGGGGGAAGTTTTGTGGCCATCTCCAGGCGGCCTGCCATCATCCCCGCAGCCTCCTTGTCGTGGGAGGTTACAATAATGTCGCTCCCCTTGACCTCCACCTTAGTATTTGGGACGATGGGCACCTCAATGGGAGTTTTTGCGCCGCGAAGGTTGGAGATAACAACTTTATCTCCCTTCACTTCCACCTTCATGGGGAAGTGGGCATAGACAATTTTTAGCTTGTACTTCCAGGGCTTCTGGGAGCCCATAATCATATTTTTTATGTGTGCAGCCACAGTGCCTGCATTGGCCCTATGCTTCCTCCTCTTGGAGAGCGCTCTTACAACAACATAGTTATTTTCTAAGGAGAGGTGGACGGGGGTCTTGGAGAAGTCGCGCGTGAGGGTGGCCCCAGGCCCCTTTACAGTCACCACCGGCCCCTGGATGGTTACGCTCACGCCCTGGGGCACTTCTATCCTCCATTCTATGCGGAACATTTTCCCACCTAATAAACGTAGGCCACGAGCCTGCCTCCAATCCCCTTCTTCTTGGCATCCTCGTTGGTCATGAGCCCCTGGGGGGTTGTGACGATGAGGTAGCCTATGCCGCGGGCGGGGAGGTAGCGCTGCTCCCACTTTGTCCACTCATCCTTGGAGACAGGGAAGCGAGGCTTAATGGCCCCCACCTTAACTATTCTGCCTGCAAGCATTATTTTTATCATACCTTCCCTCCCGTCGTCTATGAACTCGTAGCCCCTGATGTAGCCCTTTTCTTTCAGGATGTCGAGGACGCGGAGGATGAGCTTGGAGGCTGGATAGACCACAATCTCCCTTTTGCCGGCCCGTTCGGCGTTGTTTATGGCGGAGAGGGCATCGGCGAGGGGATCGAGCCTCGTCATGGTGCCACCTCAATAGTAGTTTTTGAAACCGAGCTCCTCGGCCACGAGCTTGAAGCAGTGGCGGCAGAGCATGAGGCCGTATTTTCTAATGACTGCCTGGGCCCTGCCGCACCTCACACACTTCACGTTCTTGCCATGCCTGGCCCTGGGCCTCCTCTTCCCCATGTTAAACAACCTCCACCCCGAAAGCTTCTTTAACGTATTGGATGGCCTCCTCCCGGGAGATGAGGTGGGCCTTGCCCACGTACGAGCGCCTCCTCTTCCTCCTCTTCACCCTATATCCTGGCCTCTCGAGGGTAACACATACGTCAAGCCCGTAGATGCCTATTTTTGGGTCATACTTCATTCCCGGGATGTCAATATACTCCCTTATTCCAAAGGAAAAATTACCTCTCTCATCGAAAGACCTCTCCTGTATTTTCCTGTCCACGGCATCCAGCAGGATGTTCAAAAGCTTCTCAGCCTTCCTGCCTCGAACCGTAACTTTGACGCCTATCTCCAGGCCTGGCCTTATGCCCCAACGCTGCACCCTAACCTTTGCCTTCGTCCGGACAGGTTTTTGCTCTATGCCGGCGAGCGCCAGGATTCTTTTTAGGACTTCTTCAGCCTTCTCAAGGCGCTCGCCGGGCTCCCCCACCCCTATGTTGAGAGTAACTTTTTCTATCCTTATCTGCCTCATGGGGTTCATGGCCTTCACCTCACAACGTTAGCACTGGGGCGTTCTTGCCCACAACAAAAACGTTCTTCTTGGCTGTCTCTATGGTGGCCCCCTCCACCTCCACCTTCACGAGGGTGGGCCTGGCGAGGTCGCCCTTCTCCACCTCCTTCACGGTGCCCACCGCACCCGCATGGCGCCCGGAGAGGATGTAGACAAGGTTGCCGGGCTCGAGTTTGTAGCTCTCAAGGATTGTTTGGGAGGGCACCTCAATTTTCATGACGTCACCGGGCCTCAGGTCTGTTGTTTTGAGGAGGAAGTTCCTGCCGTCATGGGTGGTGAGCTGTATGAGGCCCCCCTTCACCATGGTCTTTCTCTCTATTCTTACAATTTTGTAGGTCTTTTCAGCCTCCCCAATCTCCTTGGCCATAAGTCTGCCGTGCTCGTCGAGGACAATGCGGTAGGACTTTTCTATTTCTGGGATTTCCACCACGTCAAAGAGGCCGATAGGGAATTTTGGATCCTTAACCACCCTTCCGTCCACCAGCACCTTGCCGTGTTTTATGATGTAGTCTGCCTCGCGGGCGGTCCTTGCGAGCCCGAGGTAGTCCCTCAGGAGGACCCTGAGGGGGATGGCCCTCTCCTGGGGATGGGGGCCTGGGGAGGGCTTTGTGATCCATACTCCGCTCTTGCCCCCAGGCAGCTTTTTTCTCCTTATTTTCCAGGACTTTGGAGCGGCTATACGTTTGAGATGTCTCCTGCCTCCTCCGACCCTTGCCATTATCTAAACCTCCTTTCGTCTGATCTGTCAAGCTCCACTATCATTACTTTTGAGGGGTGAATGGGAACGGGCACCTCCTT
>CAYZKO010000039.1:0-4861 GCA_964479315.1 uncultured archaeon | reverse complement strand
CTGTCGTGCCGCTGAGCCCAGTCCTTGTGCTCCTTAAAATAATACGCATCTGCCGTGTGCCCCACCATGAGGACCAGCTTTATGTCCTCCCTTCTTGTAAGCTCCCTAAGGGTTTTCAAATAATCGGGAGGAACAAGGGGATGTTTTGGATGGTAGTTAGAATCGTAGAAGGCCCTTCCCCAAGCATCCCTGGCAAATACAACAAGCACGTTGGCGCCAAGTTTTTTAGCCAGCCCCACTATGTCCTCCGGTTTCCTGTGGAGAAAGGGGGTGCCGTGCCTGTCCTCTATGTTGAACTGGAGTATCCTGAGGGGTCCCCTCCACCACTCCACGCAACCCAAGGAGGGCCAAAGGCTAAAAAGGGCCCCCATGGATTTTAAAGATTAGGCACCATAAAATAATAGTTATGTGGATAGACGGGGTGAGGGCTGCCCTCAGGGAATGCCTCGAGGTGGGTAAAGGGGACGTTGTGCTAGTGCTCTCTGACGAGGAAAATAGAAATATTGGGGAGGCTTTCTTCCGCGAGGCTAAAAAATTGGCGAAGGCCTTCCTTGTCCTTCACGAGGATTTTGGACCTCGACCCACAAAAGTCTATCCCCAATCACTCCATACTTATATAGAAAAAATTAGACCCACAGTTTCCATTTATGTTGCGGTCCCCAGGGCCCAAGAGTTCCCCTTCAGGAAAAAGCTTATAGAGCACCTTACCTCCCTGGGGGCCCGCCATGCCCATATGCCAGGAGTGACAGAGGAAATCATTGATGTTGGCCTAAGGGAGTGTGGGAAGGTTGTGGAGGTTACGGAGAGGGTTGCTTCCGTGCTGAAACCTTCTAAGGAAATTTTTGTGACGTCGCCAGCAGGCACGGAGCTCCACATCAAGGTGGGCAAGTATGCATGGGGTGTGGATACAGGGAAATTAAGGAAAGGGGAGTGGGGCAACCTACCTGCCGGCGAGGTATTTACAGCCCCCGAAGATGTGGAAGGAGTGGCTGTGGTTGACGGTTGCCTCGGAGACTATTTTAAAAAGTATGGTAGGCTTAAACACCCCCTAAGGATTGTTATAGAGGGTGGTGAGGCTGTAGAAGTATCCTCCCAGGATTCGGGGCTGGCGGAGGAGTTCTGGAGGTATATTTCTGAGAAAGAGAATGGGGTTAGGGTGGGGGAGGTCGGCATAGGGACAAATATAAATATTCCTGAGCCGATAGGTAATTTGTTGCTTGATGAGAAGTATCCAAGTGTTCATCTGGCCCTTGGGGACCCCCTTGGGGACATAACGGGGGCGCCCTGGAGGAGCGAGGTCCACGTGGATGGTGTGATGCTGAGGACGTCCATAAGGGTGGATGGGAGATGGCTCATGAGGGAAGGAAGGTTCCTGATATAGAGGGGTTTCTCAAGGCCCTGGGGGCCACAGCCACAGACGTAAGGGTATTCCTGGCCCTGGTGGGTGCAAGGAAGTATATCGGTGTAAGGGAGCTCTCAGCACTAACGGGCCTCTCTGAGAAGGGTGTGAGGAATAGTTTGAGGAGGCTGGAGGAGAAGGGGCTTGTGAGGGTAAAGGAGGAGGGCAACAAAAAAGTTTATAGGCCTGTGCATATTAAGGAAATTGTGGAGATGTGGAAGAGGGAACTAGAAAGGAAGTTTTCTCATCTCTTCAGCCGTCCCTGATGCCCTCCGGCTTCACTGAGAATACCACCTCCCCTTCGGGGAGGTGGGGGGAGTCCACAAGCCTAGCTATCCTCTTCTCCCCCTTCCCCTTCCGCAGGTATACCCTGTAGGTGGCGGCGTGGGCAATAACGTGGCCCCCCACGGGCTCCGTGGGATCGCCGAAGAGGATGTCTGGCTTTGCCATCACCTGGTTGGTCACCACCACCGCAAGATTATAGGCATCTGCCAGGCGTTGGAGGGTGTGGATATGTCTATTCAGCTTTTGCTGCCTCTCGGCCAGTTTCCCCCTTCCAACGTATTCTGCCCTGAAGTGGGCCGTTAGGGAATCTACAATGATGAGCTTTATGTTTTTCTCCGGTATTATTTCTTGGGCTTTCTCCACAAGGATCATCTGGTGGTCAGAGTTGTATGCCCTGGCAACATATATTTTCTTGAGGGCTTCGTGGGGATCGAGGCCCACAGCCTCCGCCATGGCCTTGGCCCTCTCGGGCCTAAACGTTCCCTCGGTATCGATGTAGAGGGCTGCCCCATCAAGGCCCCCCTTGTCATAGGGGAGCTGGACGTCCACCGCCAGCTGGTGGCATATCTGCGTCTTGCCAGATCCAAACTTTCCGTAGAACTCCGTTATGGCCTGGGTCTCTATGCCGCCCCCCAGCAGGCTGTCAAGGTTCTTGGACATGGTTGTTATTCTTCCTATCTCGGACCTTTTTTCCAAAAGCTCTTCAGCAGTTATCCACCCCATCTCAAGGGCTTCCCTTGCTGCACTTATTATCTTGAGCGCCTGCGTCTCCCCTAAGCCCGCCACCTCCACGAGCTCCATGGGGGAGGCCACTGCTATGGATTCGAGGGTTGTATAGCCTGCGGCATAAAGTTTTTCGGCTGTGGCTGGGCCCACACCTGGAAGGTCCTCGATCCTCGTGATCTTGTCGGCCATGGGTGTATGTGGGGGAGGGTGTTTTTAAGCGTGAGGGGGGTGGCCTTCCGTTAATGGGTTTTATGGTAGTATTTGGGGTTTGAACCATTCACTAATTTTCTCTGGGGAAACTATTGCATCTATTAAGTTACAAAGGCTATTGATCGTTCTGATGCTATACTTCACTCCTTCTTCCTTCAGCTGTGAGGCGAGCGCATCCAGGTCAGCCTCTGCTGTACAGACAAGGAGTTTGAGCCTGTATCTGTTTTCTTCAGCCGTGTCGTAGACCGCAAACGCTATTTTGTCGAAGCCATCGATAAAGAAATAAAGTGGTGGCTGGTTAAAGAGCTCGTCTACAGAAGGCTTCAGCCACGGGACATGGAGGATTGTCTTGTCGGGGGTCACGTAGGAAGTGTTGGAGCTGACTACCACGTATCTGTCGTAGGGCACTATATATATGCTAATCATTTCTTTACCACCAACAAAGCCCCGAATAACACAGGCATCCCTTCCGTCTATAATTTTTTCTTCCTCTACAATATTTACTTCCCCTCCGGATGCAGCACTGACGTATCCCTCGAGAATCTCCCTGTATCCTTTGTATAAAATTTCACGCAACCGCCAGATAAGCTCGTTGACATCTGAGGCCTTCTCGGGCACGTAGATATGGCCGAAATTAATACCAAACAGTGCGTTGTCTGCTTTTATATAATAGCTTATACTATACTTCACCTTTTTTCCACTTTTTCCATAAAGATAAAGATTGTTGTTGAACTCATACTCAACCTCCTTCGTGTACAAGCCTGTAAGTTTTATAAGTTGCTCGATATCCGAGGAGTAACCCCACACAATTTTAGTCTCATAAGGTACGTGGGCAAGAAGCTCCTTAATATTCAAAGACTGTGGGCGTGTGTTGTTCGGCACAAAAAACCATCCACTGTTGACCAGATAGAAGAGCAGGGCCCCCGCTATAGCGACACCCACTACTACCGTTATCCACCTGTTCATGACCTACTTTTGGAGGAAAATCCTTATAAGGGGGCGATATGTTTGCTAGCCCGCCCCTAAACATCTTTTTCAGGCCCCAGATTGAGTCCTCGAACGAGCCTGACAACCTCCTCCACACTCTCCTCGTCCACATCCTTTAGGACCGCCTCCACAATCCTTCCGTTCTCCGAGAGGCCCTCCACCACAAACATTTTACCCACCAACAGCCCCTCAACCTCCTCCATATCCACCTCAGGATAATTTTTATAGTATTTCAACGCCTCCTCCCTTTCCAGGGCAACCCTCACGGAGCCCGTGGGATCCCTCACCTCCACCACAAGGGAGGGAGCCACAGAAACATCCTCAGAGCCACACTGCCCGCACTTGAACGTCCCGTCAAATATTACCTCTCCACCGCATTTTCTACATCTCCCCACAAAGGGCCTCCTCGATACCAGGCGCGTCACAACCCCCACCACCCTCACTGGCCCCTCCTCCAGGCGCCCTATCCACGTCCACCTCCTCTCCCCCCTTTCCACCACCTCCTACGCCTCCGCAACGATCCCTCCTTCCTCCTCCTTTCCCCACACAACCACCACATCGCCCGGCCCAACATCCACATCCTCCCACAGCGTAACCCTTAATTTTCTCCCCTCTTCCTCTCCAATAATTACGGTATAAGTGCCGTTCTTGTATTTTCCCTTCCTCACCCTCACCACCTTTATTTTTCTGCCCCTTCCCTCCTCCAGGATATTTATGCTTCCGCCCCAGCCCACACTAAGGGAGGGCCTCCCCCTGAATACACTCACCCTCCCATTCACCACCTCCACCCTCGCCCCCGGCTTTATTTTTTCTGCCAAAAGCACCACATTATCCCAGAGCACCACCCTTATGCTATCCTCCCCATCCTCAAGTATAAATGAAACGTATTTTCTTTCCCTTCCATCCTTTACAAACGTCCTTACAGGAAATATTCTCCTGACAACACCCTCCACATTCACACCCTTATCCCCAGGCTGTAACTCCCTTATTTTTTTCTTTACAGTGATGGCGTCCATATCCACTTCGATGCCATAATCCCTTGCAATGGTGTAGAGGGCGCCGAGCTCCGTCAGGAGACCGGCAAACTCCTTTATCCTTTTTTCTACAAGCCTGTCTATCTCCACCCTTGACAGCCCTGTTTTTTCCATAATGAGCTTCCTCAGGAGCTCCTCCCTCTCCATTACTTAAGCCCTTGCCCCGAAGTGTTTAACTATGCTGGCATGCAGGGCGGGCTATGTGGGATGGGCCTTCAGG
>CAYZKO010000038.1:0-4877 GCA_964479315.1 uncultured archaeon | reverse complement strand
CAGCACTACCGCTTTGGCCCCGTGGTTACGGTGCCCCTCCACTGGCAGGGGGCCCCCTCCTTCTACGAGAGGGTGGCCAGGAACATGAAGCTGGGGGCCCACACCCTCCTCCTGCTGGACATAGGACTAAAAATAAAGGACGGGATAGAGGCACTCATGTATTGGGAGAGAGAGCTCTCCCTTGGCGTCATAGACTCTGCCACGGTTGTTGTGGCCATTGCGAGGGCGGGCTGGGACGACTGTGTGAGGTTTGTGGGCACGGTGGAGGAGGTGGTTGAAAAAGATTTTGGGGAGCCTCCCCACTCCCTTGTCATCCCTGCGGAGCTCTATCCCTATGAAGAGGAGGTCCTCTACTCGCTGAGGAGGTATAGGCATGGAGAGTGTTGAGGAGAGGGCGAGGCGCTACATCTCCCTCACGGAGAGGGCGCTGAGGGAGGTGGCGGTGGCAGTTCCAAAGGACTCCTCCCTCTACCCCTCTGCGCTCCTCCTCCTCGACATGGCGAGGCGCTACCTCTCCGATGCAAAGTACTTCCTTGGGCGGGATCCCCTCACCTCCCTGGCGGCCGCCTCCTACGCCCACGCCTGGCTCGACGTGGGCGTGCGTCTCGGCCTTTTAAAAGGAGATAACCCCAAGCTCTTCATGGTGGAACCTTGATGGGGTCGTGGCTGAGGAAGGCCCTCTCACCCCTGCTCACACCCCTCCTCAAGGGCTTCCCCTTCCACCCCAACGTCCTGACCCTCTCCTCGCTCCTCCCAGCCTTCCTCTCCTACTTCTTTTTTGCCCTGGGCAATTTCCTCCTTGGAGGTATTTTTCTCCTCCTTGCAGGCCTCCTTGACGTGCTGGATGGGGCGCTGGCCCGGGCAAGGGGGCTTACATCAAAAAAAGGTTCTTACATAGACGCCATGGTGGACAGGGTGGTGGAGGTGCTGGCGCTCATGGGCATTGGGCTGGGGAGCGGCCTGTGGGTTGAGACGTCCACTGCCCTTGCCCTTTCGCTCCTCATTCCCTATGCGAAGGCGAGGGCTGCTATGGAGGTGAAAGTGGATAACTTTGCCTGGCCAGATCTCTTTGAGAGGGCCGAGAGGCTGCTCTACCTCGGCGTCGTGGTCCCCCTCTCCCACGGCCTGGGCCTCCTCCCCCACGCCCTCCTGCTCTTCAACCTCCTCTGCCTTGTTACCCTCCTCCAGCGGGTGAGGCGGGCCCTGGGGGTGATGGCGTGAGCATATACGAGGACAGGAGGTGGTGGCTAGCGGCAATTTTTTTGTTTGTTGTAGACCTCCTTCTCCTCCTTCCACCCCCCTACACCGTGGAAATAAGGCCTTCCAGGGGGATACTCAGCCAGGACGAGTGCACGACGCTGTGGGTTATTTTAAGGAACGGCCCTCCCCTCTCCGACGTGGTGGTGAAGGTGGTGGGCAACAGGGAGGTGGAGGTGGGGGGCCTCGGGAGGGCGGACTTTCTCTCCCCCAACTCCGAGGCTGCCTTCCCCTTCACGCTGTGTGTGAGGACGAGGAGGCACGGCGACGTTTCGTTTAAAGTTTTTGTGTCTGTTCCTGGGGAGACCAAAGTGTATTACGGGAAGGTGAGGGTTGAATGACGCCCTTCGAGACGTACGTCCACCTCTTTGGCTACTGGGGGCTCTTCCTGGCGGTGCTCATCACGAGCCTCTCCCTCTTTGTGGGCATACCCACCTTTACGTATGTTTCCATTGCCGTGGCCTTGGGGCTTGACCCCGTTCTCTCCTCCCTTGTGGCGGCGGTGGCGGGGGCCCTGGGGGAGAGCCCCGCTTATATTATTGGCCTCGGTTCGAAGAAGGTGCTTGAGAAAAAATATTCTGATGCGCTCGCCTACTGGGAGGAGCTCTTTAAGAAGTACGGGTTTTTTGCTGTGGTCCTTGTGGCCGCCTTCCCCCTCGCCCCCGACGAGATAGCAGGCCTCCTCTCGGGGACCGCCAAGTATCCCTACATAAAATTTATTGCCGCCACGGCCTTGGGGAAGTTCATAAAGTATTTGCTGGCTGCGTACGGCGTCATAGTCCTCAAGAGCGTTGTTTAATTATTCATACCTCAGGGCCTCCACGGGGTCGAGCTCCGCGGCCCTCTTGGCCGGCAGGTAGCCGGAAACGATGCCTATGGCGATTGAAAAGATAAGGGAGCCGAGGAAGAGGTCGGGGCCGAAGTATGCCCTGAAGACGTTGGCGCCTGCGGCCCTTGCAACGTTCTCTACCCCCTTTGCCACAGCGGTTCCCAGGAGGACACCTATGAGGCCTCCCACCAGGGAGAGGGCCGCCGCCTCGGAGAGGAAGAGGACGAGGATCTGTGTTTTTGTGGCCCCTATGGCCTTGAGGATGCCGATCTCCCCCGTCCTCTCCACCACCGCCATATACATGGTGTTCATTACCCCAATGGCCCCCACCACCAGGGAGACGGCGGCTATGATGAGGAGCACCAGGGAGAGCACCCCCAGGATGGAAGAAATTTTGCTCATGAGCTGCTTTGAGGAGAGGACTGTGAAGTCCTCTGCACCCCTTATGTTTTTCAGCCTTCTCTTTACTTTATCCACAAGCTCCTCCACATCCCCTGCATCTAAAATTTTAATAAAGATCATGTGGTATTTCCCCTTCTCCCCCGTGAGCTCCTCGAAGACGTGGTAGGGGATGATGACGGCGGTGTCGTCGAGCCTGTTGCCCACCTCCTTCATGACCCCAACCACCCTGAAGTCAACCCCATTAATTTTTATCTTGCTCCCAGCCTTTATTTTCCTCCTAAATAAGTTGTGGGCCACGAGGCTCCCCACCACTGCCTCCCTCCTCCCCTCCTGGGGATACCTGCCCTCCTCTAGCTCGTAGCCCTGCACGTCCTCGAACAGCTTTTTGAACTCCTTTATGGGGACTCCTATCACCATGGTTATTATTTTTTCTCCCTTGTACTCCACGGAGAGGGACCGCTCCCCAACCCCAGAGGCCATCTCAACCCCCTTCAGTCTGCTGAGGGCCTTCAGCTCCCTTTCTGTGAAGGGTCTGCCGGAGAAGGCCGCCGCCATGGACGTCTGCATGCCTCCAGGCAGCACAATTATTTTATTTGATCCAAACTTTTCAAACTGGTGCTTGACGTATTCGTGGGTGCCCCTGCTTATGGAGACGAGGGTGAACACCGTGGCGACGCCTATGATGATGCCGATGACGGTGAGGAGGCTTCGTACTCTTTCCCTCGTGAGCGATCTAAGGCCTAACAGCACGAGGTCCACGCCTTATCACCCATAAAATAATCAGAAGCAGGAGGAGGGCTGGAATCCACCAGGGGAAGCCCTCCTTTCTATCCCTCTCCACAGTGAAAGTAAATTTTTCTCTCATCCAGTTACCTTCATACAAATATTCTACATTTACTTCTAGGGTGTTGGCCTCGAGGGGGATGTCAACGGTATCATAGTCGCCTGGGGAGAGGTCCCCAATGAAGCGTACGCTTCCTCCTGTCCTCACCACCACGTTCTTTGCCTCCCCAGTCCCTATGTTGCTCACCTCGAGGGTGACCTCGCTCTTTTCCACCTTCTTCACGTAGGCCAGCAGTCTGGGCTCCTTCTCCATGCTTGCCGCAAACCTCCATACACCATTCACATCCCCACTTATTTTTACAGTCAATACGACGTCCTTCTCCACGTCTATGACTACTCCCTGGGTGAGGAAGTGGCGCCCGCTGAGCTCGAAGGTCCTGGTGGTCTCCCCTGAGAGGGGGACGTTGGCGGTGATCTCCAGGGTGCCGGAAATGGGCAGATCGGAATTGTTTGTTACGATGACGGTGAGGGGGTGCCTCCCCTGGCTGAGCTCCTTCGGGAGGTTCACTTCCACAGAGAGGGGGAAGGAGGAGGCACACCGCTTTACTATGTGGCGCACCTCGCTAATCTCCTCAGACGTGAGGAGGACGTTGAAGTCCATGAGGCCCCCGCGGCACGTGGCCACCACAGTAAAGGGGATTTCGAGGTTGCCCTCGCTACTTCCAACGTCCCTACACCCCTCCATGGACGGGGTCAGGCATACTCTTAAATTTCTGAGCCGCCTGTGGGCCTTGACGCGCACCACAAGGTTTGTAATCGTGCCCTTCACTAGCTTTCCGTCAAGCTCTACCTCTACCCCCTCCCTTGGGAAGACCTCTATTTTTATAACCGCCTCTTCCGTGTAGGAGCTGTCGCCCTCGTCGTAGCGGATCTCCAGGGGGATATAGTAAGTTCCTGGGTTGTAGTGGGGAGGGATGGGTATGTAGAAAACGTGTTGGGCAGTTCCCACAACGTCCTCTATTTTCTTCCACGAGCTCCAGCCCCTCCAATAATACCTATACTCCACGTTGGTGGCGTTGCCCGTAAGGGTCATCACCACCGCCACGCTGTCGCCTGGATGGGGGTGGAGGGGATGGTGGGAGAACGTCACGTCAAGGGCGAGGACCATTCCTATCAGGAGGAACGGGAGGATTCTCCTCATTCCACCACCCCATCTCTAATTTTTATTACCCTATCGGCCCTCTCTGCCACCTCCTCATCGTGGGTGACCACCACGAGGGTGTGGCCCTGCCCGTGGAGGTCGTCGAAGAGGTCTAAAATTACTTCTCCTGTTTTTGAATCGAGGTTTCCGGTTGGCTCATCGGCTAAAATAATAGAAGGATTGTTTATAAGGGCTCTTGCAATGGCCACCCTCTGCTTTTGGCCTCCAGAGAGCTGGGAAGGATAGTGGTGGAGCCTGTCCCCCAGACCCACGGACTTTAAAATCTCTTCCGCCTTCTTCCTCCTCTCCCCCCTCGGGACGCCGTCGAGCATGAGGGGGAGCTCCACGTTCTCCAGCACCGTGAGGTGGGGGATGAGGTTGAAGGCTTGGAATACAAACCCAATT
>CAYZKO010000037.1:0-4954 GCA_964479315.1 uncultured archaeon | reverse complement strand
TGAAAATCTCATCACCAGCCAGACGCTCTACATCCCCAAGAAGGTTTTTGACGAGGACAACTTTGAGGGTTGGATCAACGCGGTATGGCTAAAAAATGAGAAGGTGGCGGAGTATGTTGCAAACCTTTTGGCCGGCGAACTTGAGAGCTATATGGCCATTACAGACGTAAGGGCGAGGGTTGTGGGCCAAAAGGAGGCCCTAAAGGAGGCAATAAGGAAGGGGGTTGAGATAAAGTTTGAGGAGAACGTCTTTTATGTAATCTTCGACCCCTCCAAGCTCCCAAAAACTATAATTCAAAATCTTCCCGGGCTTGAGGTGTGCAAGGAAGGGTTGTGCAGGAAGATCACTGTGTTCCCGGACGAGAGGACCGAGATAACAGTCCCCCTTAGGTGGAAGCTCGCCTTTGAGAAGGCCAGGGAGGTTGTTGAGGGGCTGGGCAGCATAGAGCTATTTGCTGCGGGCTACTGTAAGAGGAACTGCCCTGCCTGCGGTGTTTACAAAATAGGGGAAGAGGTGGAGCTCGTATATCCGGAGAGGAAGCACCCCTGCGATCCCATGCAGGCCGATCTGCTCGGAGAGGGCAAGGGAAATTACAGGGCTGTCTCTTCTGCAGAGGGCGGCTGCCTCGGGATAGGCCTCAGATGGGAGCGCAGCCTCTTTGAGTGCGGAAAGGAGGAGGCTCTGGCAGGCCTCCTTATTACCTACTACACACACTGGTTCAAGGAAAGGGTCAAGACCGATCTAAACATATTTTTCCCTGGAGAACTGCTCACCTCTGAGCCCACCTACTACGTCCTCCAGGCTTATGTTTATGACATTAGTGAAATAATAGGGGGCTCTGTGGGCTTTGGGCTTGAGAAGGTAGTGAAGATGTTTACTGGTCCAAGGAAATTAAAGGATGTTGCCTTTGCACCAGGAAGTGAGTGCAGGCTTGTGGGGGATGCAAAATGCGTTTATCCCAGGAAGCTGGGCATAGGTATTGCATGGAGGGACGAGGACACTAACTTCTCGGTCTCAGGCTTCCCCGTGACCTATCGTTTTGTGGCGGTGTATCGCGATGTGGACGGCGCGTGGCTTGCCCCCCTCAAGGCCCAGAGGGACTCCCTTGAGGAGGAGATTAGAAGGGTGGAGGAGAGCCTGATGGAGGAGAGGAAGAAGTTTGAGATGTGTAAAGAATTTTTGGAGGGTAAGTGCAGGGAGAAGGATAAGATCATAGCAGAGGCGTGCGGCACCACGGACAGGGAGGAGATCTCCCGCATGAGGGCAAGGCTGTACGAGCTTGAGGAGAAGAAGGAGCTGAGCGAGGAGGAGATGGCGGAACTAAAAAAACTTAACAGGTGTATAGACACCTATGATAATATTTCAAATGTGTGCGACCATGTGGCGGAGGCATGCAAGGGAGAAATCTCAATTAAAATAAGGGACTGTGAGGCCAAGGCCCTGAGGGGCTGCTGGGAGATGCTGAGCATGATCGAGCAGGGCAGGTTCAAGGAGCCACCGCCCCCGGAGGTGGAGGGGGAGTGTGGCGGCAACTGGTTGGAGAAGTTGGGCTGTAAGGTGGTGGAGGGTCTGAAGGGGGCAGCTGAAGATGTGAAAAAATTCATTTCTAAGGCTGCCGCCTGTGTTGGTGTATCGGGAGATCCCTGTAAGATAGTGGGATGTTTTGATACGCCTCCGCTTAGTATAAAGGCGGTTACAGATTTTGGGGGCTGCACCCTCCACGCCTTCGGCCCCACGGCAACCCCCTCCCTCTTCAACTACCTCATTCACAGCGTGGTGGACCCCCACTCCTACGCAAAGCCCTTCTTCGACGTCTTCTTAACGGGCAGTAGCCCCCGCGAGCTCCTCGATGGCCTCTACCCAAACACCGACGAGGGTGTTGTGTGTAGGGCGCTCCAGATAACAGACCTTGGGGATGTGTGCCGCGCGGTGAGGGTCTATAACAAATACAAAAAAGGGGAGCTGAGGCTCACGGAGGAAGAAAACAAGGTCGTGAAGGAGATGCTCAGCGAGGACGGTCCCTGCTTCAAACCCCGCTGTCAGGGCATACCCGCCACCCCAGCCCTTGGATGCGACCTCTCAGGCGTCCTCTACTCAACCATCCACATAAACCCTGCCACCCAGGCCTACAGAATTGGCTGCTATGCCGGCTAATCTCTATAGCCAAACTTCTTCAGTAGTTCTTTCCTCCTTGTCCTCTCCTGTTCGTCCTCTACCCCCCGGCTGACAAAACCATCCATAACCCCGACCACGGCCCTCTGCTCCCCTTCCTCCACCAGCACTATTTTTATTGGGTTCGAGGTAGCTGCATAAATAGTGGCCACCGTGGGAAGCCCCTTGAGAGCGTTGAGCACATTTAGTGGAAAGGCATTTCTGATGCATACCACAAAGACGTGACCCGCTCCGATCTCCCTGGCAATCTGGGCAGCCCTCCCTGCGAGCTCCCCGTCGTTCCCTTCCACCCTTGTTATCCTCTCGCTACCGTCGTTCATGGCAACCCCAAATTTAATACCCGGCGAGGAGGAGGCAAGAGCATCATAGAGGTCCTCCACAGCCTTCAAACTAAAATTTCCTTGGCCTATAATTATTTCACACTCCGGCCTTATCTCCACCACCCTGAGCTCCATGGGAAACAAGGGAATGGTATCACTTAAAGGGCTTTGGGTGAGAAGGGGTTGTGGAGGTGCGGCTGAGGGCGAGGGATGGGGCGGGGCGCCTGCTGGAGGTAAAATTGAACAGCGGAAGAAGAATGCTAACACCTACGTTTTTCCCTGTCTACAACCCAAATATCCCGATCTTGACGCCGAAGGAGATAAAGGAAATTTTTGGATGGAATGAGATAATAACGAACGCCTATATAATCTGGAGGAGTAGGCAGCTCTCCTCTCGGGCGGAGGAAAGAGGCATTCACGGGCTCCTTGAATTTGATGGGGTGGTCATGCTGGACTCTGGGGCCTATCAGATGTGGCTCTACGGGAGGCTGGAGGTTTCCAATGAGGAAATTATAGAGTTCCAGAATAAAATTAAGCCTGATGTGGCAACCTTCCACGACGTCATCATTCCCCACGGTGCATCAAGATACGAGACCGAGAGGGGCGTGAGGGAGACGCTCCACAATGCGGAGATATGCAGGGAGATGGGGGACGGGGAAATAACCTGGCTTGCCACGGTACAGGGGGCAGGATTCGACGATCTCGTCCGCCTCTCCGCCGAAAGACTCCGGGAACTAAATTTTGATTACTATGCGGTGGGCAGCCTGGTGGACAAGACAGTTGAGTGGAACTTCGAGCCCATGGTGGACTACACCGTCACGGCCCTTTCCATCCTTCCGAGGAGCAGGCCTGTCCATGGCTGGGGGGTGGGACACCCAGCTGTCTTTTCTTTGCTCGTCCTTATGGGCATCGACACCTTCGATTCCGCCTCCTATGCCCTCTACGCCAGGGATGACAGGCTCATGTTCCCCTGGGGCACCGAGAGGCTGGAGGACCTTGAAGAAATCCCCTACACCCACCCCCTTGTGGAGAAATATACCGTGAAGGAGCTGAGGGAGCTCCCAAAGGCAGAGAGGACAAGGGTTCTCGCCATCCACAACCTTTATGTAATTTTTAACGAGATAAGGGCCGTGCGCCAGGCCCTAAGGGGTGAGTACCTCTTTGAGTATGTGCAGGAGAGGGTGAGGGCCCACCCAGGCCTCCACAGGGCATTCCTGAGGCTCTTGGAGAAATATGGCGATTACCTCGAGGAGTTTACGCCATTTAGCAGGAAACACGGAATCTTTAACGTGGGACAAGAATTTGGTAAAAGGCCTGAGGTGAGAAGGGCAAGGGAAAGACTAAAGAGGGGCTATCTGGGGAGGAGGAGGGGGTTTGAGCCCTATGGTGACGTCCCGGAGACCCTTCTTTATACGTTCCCCTTTGGTCAGACCCATCCTGGGTGGGAGGAAAAGCCCGCCATAGATCCGAGGATACAGGCCCACGATGTTATCTTATATACATGGGGGGTGTCCCTTGATGTGGATAAAATTAATGTAGAGGTGAGGAGGGGGAGGGCGAGGAAGGTTTTCTATGAAGGAAAATATATTGGCATGATAAGGCCCCACGATGGCGTCTTCGTTCCATCGGTAGAGGGGGCAAAAATCCTAAAAGACAAGATAAGGCCGCCCACTGGAAGGATAATTGTAGATAAAGTGGCGGCGCCCCCCGTTTCCCAGGGAAGGAGCGTCTTTACAAAGTTTGTCATCGACATGGATCCCGCCCTACGGCCGGGCCAGGAGGTAATGGTGGTGGACCCGGAGGATAATCTCCTTGCGGTGGGCAAGCTCCTCCTCTCCCCAAGGGAGATAGAAGAATTTGATTCTCACCCTGCGGTTCGGGTGAGGCACGGCTCTAAGAAATCCTAATGATCCTAAGAAGCCCGTCCTCGTTCTTAATTTCAAGGGTGCAGGGGACCTCCACCCTTCCCCCCATCTCCCTTATCATCTCCACAACACCCTCCAAGGTGGTTATCCTCCCAGAAAAATTATTGGTAAGCAGAAGCTCAGCATCCCCCTCTACAACCCTTATTTCCGTATTTGGGGGGAGGTAGAGGACAACGTTCTCGTCCTCGGGATAGCGGAGCACGAGCCTCCTCTCCCCCCTGCCCTCCAGGGGATAGATCTTGACATCCCTGTGGCCGCAATTAGAGCACAGGCCAACAGAAAGTATTGAGGGACCCTCTGGGGGAATATCCTTTATGTAGAAGCTGACTCTAAAAGTTTGCCGCCGACAGACGGGGCAGAGACCGAAATCCTCATAAAGCTTTTGCATACCATAACCTTCGATGCAACCCCTTAAAATGAAGCTCCCCCTGGAGATGGCGGCGGTCTTCATAGTGGGCCTCCTCTTTGGCTACGCCGTGGGTTACGTCACCCTCCCCAAACCACCCTCCACCCACCCCACCCTCACAACCCCCACC
>CAYZKO010000036.1:0-5003 GCA_964479315.1 uncultured archaeon | reverse complement strand
CCTGGGCCTTCGTGGCGTCATCTGCCCGATCATACAATTTCAGCAGCTCATCCCTAAGCTTTAGATAGAGCTGGTAAGCCTCCGTGAGCATGAGCTCCTTCTTCAGGTTGTCTAAAATATTAGAGCAGCACAAATACTTCTCCCTATACGTTCCACTACACGTTATATTGATGCCCCAACCCTTCCTGACTTCCTGGAGACATGCCTCATACTTGCTCTTGGCCTTGGCCTCCTCTCCGTCCACCGCTATAATTTCCCTCATCTCCCTGCAAAGCTCTATTTTCTCTCCAACCGAGGCATCCTTAAAAACCCTCAGCCTCGCCTCAAGGGCCTCTTCGGTCTCCTTCAGCCTCGGAACGTAACTTTTTGCCATAACGGCGCACCTCTCCACCCCTGACGACACAACACCGTCAAACCGCTTCACCTCCTCATGGACCTGGTCAAGCTCCACCTTTATCTCCTTCATTGTTCCATAGGCGTTTAGGTCCCTATAGCCGATAACATATTCATTCACAGCCCTCCTAAATCTTTCCACAAGCCTGTCCACCAGGGCCCTCGCATCCTCCACCACCATGGAGGTGGAGGAGCCAAAGGGGCTGAACACCACCCTTTTCTCTAAGAAGCCGGACAGGGCCTCCATATCCACCCCCCTATACTCGTTCAAAATTCTATAGATGTCATCCACTGTGGTGTTAACGTGCTCCACCATCTCCTTCACATCCCTGTGCGTCCTGTCCTCAAGCTCCCTCAACTTCGACCATATCTTTTCCATCTCCTTCCTCACGGAGGCGCTCTCACCCACAGATGTATTAACAAATTCCACCACCTTTGGGAGCTCCTCCGCCCAGTCCTCGGCCGATGCAGTCCTCGTCAGGCCCACAATACCCGAAAGGATGGGGAGCTTCTTTATTTCCTTGGGGAGGACGTTGGCCAGCGAGCTGAGGACGATGAGGAGGGGGGAGGTGTAGACCTCTACGAGGGAGAACCTAAAGTCTTTCACCCTATTAAAATATTTTCCCAGCCTCGTCTTTTCCGTTCCGTTCACCACGTCCCTCAATGCCATGGAGGCCTCTGAGTAGAGGGACATCCAGGCGGCATCCCGCGAGTCCTCCACCCCCCTCCTCTTGAGGCTGTCTGTGAGGGCGCTTAGCTGGGAGATGGCCGCCCTATTGGCCCTGTTGGTGGCGGAGACGAGGTTCTTGAAGGTGGCGAAGACCTTGCTTCTGATATCGCTTATTTCTCTCCTGAACGAGCTTTTTATTTTATCCCCCGAGAAGGGACCCTCCTCACAGGCCTCCACATAATCTTCCCATGCCTTCCTGAGCTCGTTGACGTGGAGCCAGGCGTAGCCCGCCTCTACGGCGTAAGAATTCTCCACGGGGAAGGCCTGCTTTATGCATGAGGAGAGGGTGGCACAGTAGGGGACGTCAAAGGCTGTGATATAAGATTCTTCCGTTACACGGCCGCAGAGGAGGGCCACATCGAGCAGGGAGAGGAGGGCCACGGTTATGAGGATGACGAGGAGGACGCCAGCCACCGCACCGGCCCTCACTTCGAAAACCCTTTCGCCCCCTTGGTATAAATGCCATGGGCCTTCATCAGGCAATCGTCGAAGCCATGGAAAAGATGGGCATAAGGGAGCTCAACGAAGTTCAGCGTAGGGCGCTCCCCCCAATCCTCTCCGGCGAGCACACCCTCGTGCTTGCCCCCACGGGCTCCGGCAAGACCGAGGCAGCCCTCATACCAGTTCTGCACCGTTTGTTGGTGGAGAGGTGGCCCCCCACCTCCGTTCTTTATATTACTCCCCTCAGGGCCCTCAACAGGGACCTCCTCCACAGGATAAGGCGGTGGGGGGAGCTGCTAAAAATAAGGGTTGGGGTTAGGCATGGAGATACTTCTGCCCACGAGAGGTCCAAGCAGGCAAAGAATCCTCCCCACATCCTAATAACAACCCCCGAAACCCTCCAGGCAATACTGCCTGCAGAAAAAATGGGAGAGCATTTAAGAAATGTGAGGGCCGTTATAGTGGACGAGGTGCATGAGTTGGTGGGAGAAAAAAGAGGCTATCAGCTCTCCCTTGCCCTGGAAAGGCTCGTGCTCAAGGCAGGGGAGTTCCAGCGCATTGGCCTCTCCGCCACTGTGGGCTCCCCCCACCTGGCAGAGAAGTTTTTGGCTGGAAGGAGGAAGGTAAGGAGGGTGGATGTGACGGGCCAGAAGGTATATAAAATTTCTGTGCTGTATCCAAGGCCAGATGAGGCCATAAGGAAGGAGGCCCAGGAACTAAAAATACCTCCAGACGTCTACGCCAGGCTCCTCACCATACTTGACATCCTCAGGAGGCACAGGCAGGTCATAACCTTCGTAAACACAAGGAACACCGCCGAGCAGCTTGCCTTCTACCTCAAGGCCCTCCACACAAAAACAGAAATCCACCATTCCTCCCTCTCCAAGGACGTAAGGCTCACCACAGAGGCCCTCTTCCGGAGGGGGGAGATAAAACATATTATTGCTACCTCCTCCCTCGAGCTGGGCATCGATATAGGGGAGATAGACGCTGTAATCCAGTACGGCTCCCCCCGCCAGGTTATAAGGCTTGTGCAGCGGGTGGGGAGGAGCGGCCACCGCTGGGACAGGCCCTCTATAGGTTATATCATTGCCGTGGACCCCCTTGATAGGGCCGAGGCCACGGTCATAAAGGACTTCTCAGAGGGGAAAAACTACGAGCCCGTGCGCTACGAAGAGAAGCCCCTGGACGTTCTTGCCCATCAGATAGCAGGCCTCCTAATGGACTGGGGGGAAGTGGAGGTTGAGGACATTGTTGAAACATTTAGAAACGCATTTCCGTATTTTGAGCTTACGCGGGAGGATGTGGAGGAGGTTGTGGCCCAGCTGGAGAGCGAGAGGTATTTGAGGAGGGAAGGAGAGAGGATAAGGAGGACGGGGAACACGTGGAGGTACTACTACAACAACCTTTCCATGATACCAGATGAGGAAAAGTATTTTGTGGTGGATGTGGAGGGAAAGAGGGTGGCAGTGCTTGACGAGGAATTTGTGGCCGAATACCTTGAGCCTGGGGTTGTGTTTGTGGTCCGGGGGCGCCCCTGGAGGGTGCTTGCCATTGAAGGCAGGGAAATAAGGGTGGAAGGGGCGCCCCCGGGAACGGCAGCCATCCCCGCCTGGATAGGGGAACAGATACCGGTGGAGGAGTTCGTTGCGGAAGAGGTTAGGAGAAGGATGGAGGAGTTCCTCGGCTATAGGGAGCCTGAGGAGGTGGTTATTGAGGGAAGGGGAGAATACGTCATTGTTCACTCCTTCCTGGGGAGTAGGGGCAATGCGGCGCTTGGAAGATTTATAGCCGCGGAGATCACGAGGAAATACGGCATACCCGTAAGGGTTGTTAGCTCCCCCTACGTTGTGGTGGTGGAGTTCCCCTCTGAGGGGAGCCCGGAGGCTGTAAGGGAAATACTGGAGGAGATGACGCCCTCCCTTGTGGAGCTCGTGCTCGAGAGGTGGCTCCCCAGGACCTCCCTCTTCAGGAGTAGGTTCATCCATGTGGCGAGGAGGTTTGGGCTCATCTCCCGGGGTGCCAGGCTCGAGCGCGTCAACGTAAAGAAAATTGTGGAGGCCCTCACAGACTCCCCTATTTTTAAGGAGACGCTGAAGGAGATCTATACAGAAAAACTTGATGTGGAGGCTGTAAAGCGCTTTGCCACGTCCCGGAAGGAATTTAAAATTATAAAGGGGCTTACACCCCTCGGAAGGCTCGAGCTCTCCAGGATGTTGCAGCTGACAGATGTCTTAACCCCAGAAGACCCGAGAAAGGTGCTTTTAGAAAAATTTAAGGAAAGGATTCTGAACAAAAGGGTCCACTTCATCTGCACCTACTGCGGTTTTGTCTTTTCCAAGCGGGTTGGGGAGGTGGAGGAAATTTCTTGTCCCGTCTGCGGCTCCCCCATGGTGGCCCTCTCCAAGGATCCCGAGAAAGATAAGGAGGTGCTTGAAAGGGGCTCCCCACCCCTTAGATACAAATCCCTCATCCGCTCCGCAGAGCTCATAAAGGAATACGGGAAGAGGGCGGTGGTGGCCATGGCCGTGGAGGGCATCGGCTCCCTAACGGCTTCGAGGATCCTCTCGAAGCCCCTCCATGAAGAAGAATTTTGGCTTGCCCTCTTAGACGCCGAGAGGGAATATTTCAGGACACGCATGTTCTGGAGGCCAAAGACTTAAATCCTTCCCTCCCCATTAGAGGGGATGGTGGACGTAGAAAAATTGGAGAAGTGGCTGAAAATGGGTAGCTGGTAGAACTCGTCTCCTACGTCACTAAAGACCTCTTCCAACCGCTGTATGCGACCAGCCCAGAGGTTGTAGAGGCGGTTGAAAAGCTTTACCTGTATGTGGCCACGCCCCAGGTCCTTAAAAATCTTGAGGAGCGAAGGCGCAGGCTGTTGGAGGAGGAGACAAAGCGTATCTTGGCCCGCCATACATCCCTGTGGCTGAAAAGTTATATTAGTGGGGAAAGGGGCCCTGGGGAGAGGATAATTGCCCATGCGCTGGCCACCTTCCCCTACTATCCCCACGACGAGATGGTGGGGAGTGTTGTCCAGAGGGTGGTGGAGGAACTAAATCAATTGGCCGGCAAAGATCCTAATGGTCTGAAAGAATTAATTAAATCGCTGTATGACAGAAACCCCCACCCCAACACACTCCAGGAGCTGTTAGGTATTTTTATACATCCAAAAGCCTCTCCCACTCTTAGAAAAATTATAAAGGAGGTGGTGACGGACCTTTCTGGCGAAAAGGTCTACAACCTCAGGGATCTGCTTACGCTCCCCTCCCTCTACAAAACGGACACCTCCCCCCTCAAGCAGATCTACTCCCACCTCTTCTTCGACGCCCTAAGGCTCGCCAGAAGAACGCATAGGGTCATGGGCAGGGAGATGGAGGACGTGGGCTTCAGCCTTATGGTGGAGGCCCTGGCCAATAGCTTTGAAGACCTCTTGAAA
>CAYZKO010000035.1:0-5325 GCA_964479315.1 uncultured archaeon | reverse complement strand
CCTTTCTCAGAGAAATTTTAAGGCCGGATAGTCCCGTGGGCTTTGTTTTTAGCAGGAGGAAGTTAGGTGGGGAGGGGGGTGGGGGAGGGGAGGGATAAAATATGTATGACCTTGTCGAGGCGGGGTGAGGGCTTGAGGGCGTGTTTTAGGACGTCCTCCAGGCGTTTTACAGGGATTATCTCCACCTTCTTGAGCACGTCGTCGGGAAGATTTATGTCGTCCTTGTTGGAGAAGGGTATTATGACCTTCTTTATGCCCGCCTCCGCCGCGGCATTTATCTTGGCGTTTATGCCGCCTACGGGGAGCACCTCGCCCCTCACTGAAAGGGAGCCCGTCATGGCCACAGACTGATCCACAGGTATATTTTGTAGCGCAGAGATGACCGCCGTGGCCACGGAGATGGAGGCCGAGTCCCCCTCAACGTTGTGGGAGAGGGAAACAAATTGTATGTGTATGTCGTAGTCCCTTATGTCCTGTCCCGTGAGCTTCTTTATGATAGCCGCCACGTTCTGGACAGCCTCCATGGCTATCCTCCTAAGTCCCCCTGTCGCTATAATTCTTCCTCCGCTCTTGGACTGGGCTGGCGTCACCTCAGCCACCACGGGAAGGACGACGCCCTCGTTGGGGCCCACCACCGCCAGCCCATTCACCCTCCCCACTGCATAGCCCTCTGTGCTGAAAAGTTTGTATTCCTTCCATAGCTCCAGCACCCTCTCCGCCATCTGGTCCTCCAGGGGCTTGGCTATCCTCAGGGCCTCCACCACATCCTCCTTCGTTACATATTTGTGGCCCCTCTCCACGGCAATATCCCCAGCGGCCCTCACAATACCCCCCAAATCCCTTAGCTTGAGGGTGAGCTTGCCCTTCCTCCCCGCCATACGCCTGGCCTCATTTATAATGAGCTCCACAGCCTCCCTGGTGAAGTGGGGTATTCTGCCGTCCCTCGCCACCTCCTGGGCCACAAACCTTGCTATGGCATACCTGTTCTCCGGTGTATCATCCATGTATTCATCCATATAAATTTCGTAGCCGTAGCCCTTAATTCTTGACCTGAGGGCGGGGTGCATGCGCTTGAGATCCTCCTCGTTGCCCGCAGCAATGAGTATGAAGTCGCAGGGAACAGGCTCCGTCTTCACCATGGCGCCTGCGGACCTCTCGCTCTGCCCCTTTATGGGATACTTCTTCTCCTGCATGGCGGTGAGGAGCTCTTGTTGGACGTGATAGGAGAGGGTGCCTATCTCGTCGATGAAGAGAACCCCCTTATGGGCCCTGTGGATGGCGCCGGGCTCCACCCTCTGGTGCGCCGGCGTCTCGAGGCCGCCGCTCTGGAAGGGGTCGTGGCGGACGTCCCCCAGCATGGCGCTGGCCCTGGCGCCCGTGGCGTCCACAAAGGGGGCCGTCTTCCTCCCAGAATTATCTACAAGGAGCTTGGGGGTCTCCGCCTCAGGGCGAAGCTTTACCCCTACAGCGGCATTCAGCCCCAGAACCATGAGGGCTGTCAGGAGGAGGAAGCCCACATAGACAACGTCGGAAATAATTTTTGCAGTCCAGAGCCATGTGTCAAGGAAGAAGAAGAACATGCCGGTAAGAAAAATTGCAATAGCCCTGTCGTGGGCCCTTCTCATGGCCTCCATCCTTGCATTCTCCACTATCTCCCTTCCCTTTCCAGCAGGCACAGTCTTCACGAGGGGGGTATTTTCGTCGGTAGGATTGGGGTAGATGAGGATGTCTTCCAGCTCCTCCGCCGGCAGGAGCTCCGCCACAGCCCGGGCAAGCATGGACTTCCCCGTTCCGGGGGGACCAACCAACAGGACGTGCCTCCTCTGCTTCACAGCCCGTCTCACAGCCTCCACTGCCCTCTCCTGGCCTATTATTTGATCTATGAGCCTCTCGGGCACCTCGATCTCCTCGGTGGTCTCGGGGAGCTCCACGGTTAAAGCATTGTGCGTTGGTTTAATAAGGTGAACGGCGTTGTGTCCACAGGCCACACCCCCCGCCTCTCCCTGGAGCTCTACGGCATTGCCAGGAGGATGGGCAAAAGATACAGAAGAGCAGATAAGAGGCTCTTTTTGACGGATATACCCCTCTGGAGGTTGAGGGAGCTGGCCTATGCCAAGGTTGTCGGAGAATATATGTTTTCGTTCAGGAGGGTAAAGGAGCTCCCCCAGAGGGTGAGGGAGTGGAGGTTAAAAATTTTGAGGAGGCAGCCCTTTGCGGTAAGGGGGGCCCTCGCCAGGGAGGTGGGATGGTGGTTCGATGGCAGGGTGGATCTTGAGCGTCCGAGATACCTCATCTATGTCCACAGAGCTAAAAAATATCATGTGATTGGAGATGCAAAGATAATAAAGGGAAAGGATTTTGAGGCAAGGGATGTCAAGCACAGGCCCTTCTTCCACCCCGCCTCCATGAACGCGCGCTTCGCCAGATTCCTCGTCAACGCCGCGGGCGTTATGCCCGACGATGTGGTGCTGGATCCCTTCTGTGGCGCCGGGGGCATCCTCCTTGAGGCGGGGATGGTGGGTGCGGAGGTGGTGGGCGTCGACATTGATGAAAGAATGGTGAGGGGGTGTAGGGAGAATTTAAATTATTATGGGCTGAAGGGGAAAGTAATCCATGGTGACGCCAGGAGGATAGACATAACAGCGGATGTTATAGTTACAGATCCTCCCTATGGAAGGAGTAGCAGGAGGGTGGGCGAGCTGAGGGAGGCCCTGGAAAATTTATATAACCTTGCGGAGCATCTCGTCATCGTGCTCCCCACGAGGGGGGATGCCCTCCTTGAGGGGGTGGGCTTTAGGGTGGAGAGGGTTTTAAAGATAGCAGTGCATTCATCCCTCACGAGGTGGGTGCACGTATGCAGCCGATAAAATTGATCTTTTTGGGGACTGGCGGCTCAGCCCCCTCCAAGGAGAGGGCGGCCCCCTCCCTCTATATGGAATACGAGGGGAACCGCCTCCTCTTTGACTGTGGCGAGGGCGTCCAGAGGCAGCTCCTCCTGGCGGGGAAATCCCCCCTCTCCTTAGATGCTATTTTTATAACCCACGCCCACGGCGATCATGTCTTTGGCCTCCCTGGCCTTCTGAACACCATGGAGCTTAACAATCGGCGGAGGCCCCTCTACATCTTTGCCCCTTCCTCGGCCCTTCCAAGGCTTAGGCGCCTCGTGCATGCCATTCCTTTTGCCCCCTCCTTTCCCCTCGTCTGGAAGGTCGTTAAGGGTGAGGAGGTTATTTTTGAGAGGAAGTTGTTCAGGGTGCGCTCCATTCCCCTTAGTCATACGGTAGAAACATTTGGCTACATCTTCGAAGAAAAGGACAGGAGGAGACTCTTGAAGGAGAAGCTCGATGCCCTGGGCATAAAGGATTGGAGAATTTACAGGAAGCTTAAAGCCGGGGAGGACGTCGTGGTGGAGGGGAGGGAGCTCAAGGCAGAGGAGTTCACATACGTGGTGAAGGGCAGGAAGATAGGGTATATTGTGGACACGAGAAAGATAAAGATAGGGGAAGTAGATTATCTTATAGCAGACGCCACCTTCCTTTCCTCAGAAAGGGAAAAGGCAGAGATCACAGGACATATGACGGCAAGGGAGGCGGCAGAGGTTGCAAGAGATGCTGGGGCAAAAAAGCTCTTCCTCTTCCACATCTCCTCGCGCTACAGGAAGCCTGAAGAAATTATTTCAGAAGCCAAGGAGGTTTTTGAGAATGTCCACCTTCCCTCAGACCTTGAAGAGGTTGTCATAAAGTAAATTACTCTTTCTTTATTTCGGTGGTTGCCTGGGAGAATTTTTCAGCAGCCCTGATTACTTTTTTACGAAGGAGGAGGAGCAGGAGGATGAGCACCAGGAGGGGGAGATCCACGGCTTGAATGATTAGCTTCGAGAGGGAGGGGGCCATGTAGCGCCTTGGCAGGGTGAAGTAGACGTAAAAGCCCTTTGCAGAACTAAGGGGCCCCTTCCACTCCCCCTCGGGCACCCTCTCCACAATGGCGCCGCCCCTCGGCACCTCAAAGGTTACTGAGTAGCCTGGAGGGAGCTTCATGAAGCCCCCCTCCCTCGGAAATTTAAAATTGAGCCGATAGGTGTCAGAAAGGAATTCTTCCTTTGTCTTTTCTGGAACGCAATAATATTCAAGCACAAGAGTTGGGGGGCCCTCTGCCTTCACATAAAAATCTGTTTTCCCAGCCTTGCACACGTGGGTAACAAGATCTGGGACATCCTTCTGCCAGAGGTAGTGGCGGAAGCCGTACATCCTTACAAGGGTTGTTATGTTGGCTTCATCGGCCTGGGAAAAAATGAAGGTTTCTGTAACATGCACGGGCAGGCCCAGCTCAACGTGGATGTTCACCCAGAGGGGGGATATGGCAACGGCCAGGGGGAGGAGAAGGAGCCACACCCCCCTATATGGGTGTATTTCTTTAAAGGGGGAGCGCCACAACCCACTTCACAAGCCTTGCTCCGCATTGACACACGCCAGGCCTTCTATATCTCCTTCCGCACACCGGGCACACCCAATAAATTTCTATCACCCTCTCTATTTTCCTCGGCGCCACCACTTCAACACCGAGCTTGACCGCCGCATTCTGGAGGGGGAGATCATAGGTAACAAGGGGAAGGCGTTTCTGGAGGGCAAGGGCAAGCACGGAGATGTCAGCGCTAGACAGCCTGTCGCCCACTGCCCTTGCCCTCCTAACAAAATAAGGAAGAGGTTCCTCAACCCTTACAAAATCTTTAAGGCTCTCCCACTTGGCCCAGGCCTCCACGCTCTTGAGTTCGGCCACCACATCCGGCGTTGTATAGCCCTCTATGGGGAGGGGCTGGCCATTTATGAAAAAAGAAGCGTCGAGGACGTACTTATTTTTTCCTTTCCTGCCAGAGCTCTTTGACGATGTCCTGGCCACCAAATCCCACCGCCAGGCCCAGTCCAAGGGCTATGGCCGCCGCAAGCCCCATGGCAATATATTCAATAACCTTGTTGAGGAGGTAGATGCCTGTGAAGCCTATTACTGCAAGGGAGGAGATGGCGGCCACGTAGAGGACAACAACCCTTGTGGCGACTGCCACAAGCGGGTGAGCCCCATACTCCCTAATTTTATCTGAGATGTAGGTGGCGGCAAAGGCGCCGATGGTGAAGTAGACCACCGCCGCCACGAGCCTGTTGTAGATCTCCACGAGGAAGTGGGAGAACTTTTCAAGCTGTTGGAAGCCGAGGACGGTGGTGGCCTGTACAAAAAATACCAGAAAAACCCACCACCTCACTATCTCCCTCAGCAGGCTACTCAGGTCAATACCAATAAGTCCCTTCTCGTAGCCCCTTTTCTCCATGAACT